>CAZEKO010000043.1:11435-12637 GCA_964512775.1 uncultured Bacteroides sp.
ATGAACATACTGATAAAAAACATCAAATCTCTGATCCAGATCGAAGAAAACCCAAAAAAATGGAAAGCCGGAAAGGAAATGTCATTTTTAAATACTCTGGAAAATAGCTGGTTGTTGATTTCGAATGAAGAAATCAAGGATTTTGGAGTTATGGATGATGAAAGATATAAGGATATCAATTCCAGGAATGTTGCAGATAAAACGATTGACGCTTCCAACCGGCTTGTCATGCCAGCATTTTGTGATCCGCATACACATCTGGTTTATGCCGGAAGCAGACAGAATGAGTTTGTAGACAGGATCAGGGGATTGTCCTATGAAGAGATTGCAGAGAGGGGAGGAGGGATACTGAATTCCGCAAAGTTATTACATGATACAGATGAAGAAGATCTGTACGAACAATCATTAAAACGAGTAAAAGAAATAATCAGCCTGGGGACAGGTGCAGTTGAAATTAAAAGTGGATATGGATTGAATACTGAAGATGAACTTAAAATGTTGAGGGTTATTAAACGATTGAAAGAATCTAATCCAGTAGAAATTAAGTCAACTTTCCTCGGTGCTCATGCTATTCCTGAGGAATATAAATCCAATCCAGATAAATATGTTGATCTGGTCATTAATGAAATGATTCCTGAAGTGGCAGGTGAGGGACTTGCAGATTATATTGATGTTTTTTGTGACAAAGGTTTCTTCTCAATCAAGCAGACCGAACGTATACTTGAACAAGGAGCAAAATATGGTATGATACCAAAAATCCATGCGAATGAACTGGCATTTTCAGGAGGTATACAGACCGGTGTAAAATATTCTGCATTGTCAGTTGATCATCTCGAATTTACCGGGGATGAGGAGATCGGACAATTGCTGAATTCAGAGACAATGCCTACATTACTTCCGGGCACAGCATTTTTTCTTGGATTAAAAGATCCACCGGCAAGAAAGATAATCGATGCCGGCTTACCTGTTGCGTTAGCGTCAGATTACAATCCGGGAAGTTCCCCGTCGGGTAATATGAAATTCATTATGTCCCTCGGATGTATCAGACTGAAGATGACACCTGAGGAAGTGATTAATGCTACAACAATAAATTCAGCCTATGCCATGGGCCTTGAAAAAACACATGGTTCTATAGCTTGCGGTAAAACTGCTAATTTGCTCATAACAAACGAAATCCCGGGGTATGAATATTTGCCGTATGC
>CAZEKO010000044.1:0-7241 GCA_964512775.1 uncultured Bacteroides sp.
GTGTCAGGAAGAGAACAAGTCTTTTCATAGATAATAATTTTAGGTTTATAATTATGGTTAGAAAATAATTATTCAGCGCCAAATGTAATAAAAAAATTTATCTATCAAAATCTTATTAAATATTATATCATAGAATGATAAGCAATTATAAAAAAAAAAGCCGCCTTTATCGGGGCAGCTTTTTTCATTAATAATAGTTCCTTTAATTCTTATCCCAGAAAAGCTTGGTTGTTAATTCATCTCCATGGATAGCCGTAGCAGCAGCAGCGTAATTAACCGGATTCAAAGTCTGTTCATTGACTGGATAAGTGAACCTCTTCGGAATCTCTGAATATTCGGTAATAGCAGGTGGAATATTGAATATCGGATAATCCATTCTCCTCCATTCAGTATAGGCTTCCAGTCCCCTGGTATAAAAGGCTAAATAAGCCTGAGTTCCGATTTTTTCTTTCCATGTCCCTTGGGCTGTGCCATAAGCAACTTCTGGTTTTGCAAGATATGCACCAACGTCAGAAACACCCCAGAACTCAAAAGAAGCAGTAACGGCATCATTATAGTATTGTTCAGCTGTATATGGAACTAAAAATCCTCTTTCTGCAGCTTCAGCAAGATAGAATAATACCTCATCATATGTTAAAAATATTCCTGGAAATGTTGCTTCAAGTATAGGATCGGCAACATGAGAATACTGTGCATAGGGACTGCTCTCTCCATAAACTCCTCCGAGATAAGCAAGTTTCTCAACACCGGTTACTGAAGAGGTATCCACCATAGTGAAGTAGGAGGCTCTTCTTGGATCATCAAGACTGTTCAACAGGTCGATCATTGTATTAGCACCAACGAAGTCCTTCCTACCTGTCAAAACGAGTTCGTCATAAACTGGATTAGAGTTTGGTGGTGAAGATAAATATGCCAGCAATGCATTATCATCATTTGATTCGAATACACCGCTGACCGCGGCTTCTATGGTAGATTTCGCCAGACCGGCATCATGATCGGCAATAGTAATTCCAAGTTTCAGTTTCAGTGAATTACCAAATTTAATCCAGGCTGAAATATCGCCTCCATATAAAATGTCTGCCGATCCGAAACTACCTTCGGAATCATCTAATCCGGATAGGGCAGCATTTACACGTGATATTAAATCCTGATAGATTGTAAAAGCATCATCATATACAGGCAGCACCTTTTCAAGATCAAGTGCATCAGTATAAGGAATATCCCCGAAAATGTCCACAAGATTTTGATATGCATAAACCATCATCAGATCAATAATATGTAACCTGTTTTGCTTGGCAACTGCCTCACTTTGGTTGGCTGTTGTTTCTTCTGAAATTAACCTGGCAGCTTCATCAAGATCTTTAAGTACATCCCTGTAATATGCCTGGAATGTATTATCAGGTATGGTACGGTTTACGATATCATAATTCGCCTCATCTGTATAAGTGGTTTCAGTCCAGTATTGTGAAAAAAGTCTGAAAATATTTAGATTAACATTTGGCGTAGATATCTGATCCGCAAGAGTTAGCTGAGCGCCGGTAAATAGAGCGTTACCAGGCACAATAGCAGGATTCTTCTTATCGATATTGAAGTCATCGAAGTTTTCGGTACAGGCTGCAAGCAGGACTGTAAGCAATATGAATGACAAATACTTATTTTTCATAGTTATAAAAAATTAAAATTAGAATTGGAGATTAACACTTATTCCAAAATTGCGGACAGCCGGTAATACACCACTCTGCCATCCCTGTACATTACCTGCACCCTGGCTAGCCTCAGGATCCGCGTGGGGAAGGTTCTTATGAATGATCCACAAATTAGATCCAATAAGGCTTACAGAAGCATTAGTAATGAAAGTCTTATCAATTAATTTTCTTGGTAAGTTGTAGGCAAGAACAAGTTCACGGAGTTTGACATAAGATGCATCATAAATATATCTGCCATTCGGGTTTCTTGCCCATCCGTAAGCACGGTAGTCATTTCCTGGAATTCTGACTGTATTTGGTGTTCCGTCTGCCTGTACACCAGGAAGTATTAAACCACCACTGGCCGGATCATACGAACCGTCGGGATTCTGAATTACCGGATCCCTTACAGGATTACCCAAATCATTGGCGTAGACTGTTTCTTCATAAAGGCCTGTGCCAAGACCATACCAGAGATCAAGGGCGAAAATATCACCTCCCATTTGGGCATCAATCAAGAAGCTTAATGATAAATCTTTATATCTTAAATTATTATTGATACCGCCAAGCCAGTCGGGATTCATATTACCGATAACAATATCGGAAGTCGGTGAAATCTGATAATAACCATTTGACCTGACAATTCGTTCTCCGTTTTCATGGTATACAAAATCAGATCCCTGAATGGTTCCGTAAGGTTCACCTATACGGGCATTAATTGATACACCACCCTGCAATCCACCTTCGATAGTAAGATTCTCTATATCTCCAAATAATTTTATTACTTCATTCACATTTCTTGTCCAGTTCAATGTAACATCCCACTGGAAATCAGAAGTTTTAGCTGGTGTGCCAGTCAGACTTAATTCAATGCCTTTGTTTTCCATGTCACCGGCATTATAGATACGACTTGTATAACCTGTTGCAAGTGATAAATCAACAGGCATGATCTGATCGATTGTGGTTGCTTTATATACAGCTGCATCAAACTTTATCCTGTTCTGAAACATGTATAATTCAAGTCCAGCTTCGATGCTTTTTGTTCTTTCTTCTTTGAGATCAGGATTTCTTTTTGTGCTTGAAACTGAAACAACTGAATTAGTTCCAAAAGGTGAAGCAGCAATATATATATCACGTAAATAACCCCACTGTCCTCCACTGCCAACTTCCGCATAGTTCAACCTGATTTTACCATAGCTCAGCCAGTTGGCACCAGGATCAAGAAGCTCAGAAAACAGAAAACTTCCTGAAACAGATGGATAAAAGTATGTCCTGTTATCTGAAGGAAGGGTGGATGACTGGTCCATACGATATGTACCCTCAAGGAAAATCAGATTATAGAGAGCAAGGGAAGCACTTCCGAAAAATCCGTTTGTACCCATCTGCCGGTAATTTTCTTCTGGAGGCAGCATCGGGCTTGCACTCACATTAAGCGCATATACTTCAGGAACACTAAGACCACCGTTGGTGGAAGAAAATACTTGGTCGTCCGTCAAACGGCGAATATTTGTTCCAAGAAGTGCTGCAAGATTTATATTTTCTGTAAGATCTTTATTAAAGTTTGCCATAAAATCAACATTAAACTCCTTAAAGGACTGGTCAAACCTTGAATATCCTGATGTTACATCAGGTCTTCCAACCCCAAGTTCACCCGGAACAGAACCAACAGCCCTTCTTTCCTCCTGCAAATTACTGTAAGTATCTACAGAAGCCCGGCCCATTAAATTGAGCCAACTGGTTATCTTATAATCTGCCTGAACGTAACCAAGGATCCGGTCTCTTTCGTCTGTCTCATAATTCTCGAACCTTGTCCAGTATGGATTATCCCAGTAAATCGGGCTTAAATCATCGTAATATGTTGGATTCCAGGTCATATTTCTTCCTGTTTTATTATATAAGTTTTCAAGAGCCTTAATATCCACATTCAACTGGTACCATTGACGGAAAGATGACATGATATTATCGCTGTAACCTGTTGAATTACGACCTTTTCCTTTTGTGTTAATATAATTGGCTGACGCTGTAACTTTAAAGTTTTTAGTAAGATTATTAGTAGCAGAAAGCATAAGGTTATTTCTTCTCAACAAACTATTAGGCATTATACCAGTCTGGTGCAGATTAGTATAAGAAAGCCGGTAGGTTGTTTTTTCACCCCCGCCACTCAGTTCTATATTATTCGTTAACGTTACGGCCGTTTCAAAAAAGCTACCAGGCATGTTATCAGCAACGGTCCATGGGGTTTTCTGCAGGTAAGTTTCTGATTCTGGATACAGAGATTCCCATTGATATACCATCAGATTTGGATCAAACTTTTCTCCCATGGAAGCATCTTCATAAAATGGAACAACAAGATCATCCGATCCATCACCATCCAGGTCGAATTCTTCAAGTCCGGGATGATCACCACCACTGTAATAAGGTCCATAACCACCTCCGTATTGTGTCTGATATTTCGGGAATGTACTCTTGTCATACAAACCCAATGAAACACTTGAATTAAGAGAAACTCCCAATGCTCTGCCGACCTGCCTTGATCCCTTCTTGGTTGTAATCATTATAACACCATTGGCTGCACGGGAACCGTAGAGGGCTGTAGCAGCAGCTCCCTTAAGTATACTGATAGATTCAATGTCATTGGGATCAATATCGGACGCCATATTACCATAATCATAACCGCTACGACCCGCAACCTGGCCATCATTATTGGTGATGGCATTATTGACAGGAACACCGTCAATAACAAACATAGCCTGGTTGTTTCCAATAAAAGATTTTGCACCACGGATAACAATGTTGGTAGATCCACCTATGTTTCCGTTGGGTTTAACATAAACACCAGATACTTTACCGGCTATCGAATTAATAAAGTTGTCCGATTTCACTTTATTGATCTCATCGCCGGTAACCTCCTGGACTGCATATCCTAATGATTTTCTCTCACGGACGATACTCAATGCGGTTACAACCACTTCAAATTGTCCCAGAATATCAACTTCCATTACGATGTCAATAATTGTACGGCCTTCGATTCTAATATCCTGGGTTTTCATGCCCACAAAGCTGACAACCAGCTCTGTTGCATTTGCCGGTACTTGTAAAACATAGTTTCCGTTTGCATCGGAAATAGTCCCAATTGTGGTACCCTTTACGATAACAGAAGCTCCAGGCATCAGGGAACCATCTTCAGAACTCGTTACTGTACCTCTGATTTCCACAGTCTGCGCTTGCAGTAATTGTATTGCTCCAAATGCTAGCAATGTCATGAAGAGAACAAGTCTTTTCATAGATAAAAATTTTAGGTTTGTTGGATAATAATTATTCAAACGGCTATAAATCTAAGAAAAATTCTGCAATACAAAAACATTTTGAGTTCTCAGAGTAAAAATAAATATTGAAATTTAGAAAGATTCTAAATAGTTAATCCTTTATTAATTCCCCTTTCGTAAAATAGATGTATCTATTCCTTGTCTTTAATATACCTTACAGAAAAAGCAAAAGACGATCCTGATAATTTAGCTCGTTCAACTCCTCCATTGTTTAAAATTAATTGCCGGACCAGTGGTTTTGAATCCGAGTCATCAGAGGAAGATGTCCAAAAATATGTATTATAATTCAAGTAGTAATACCTGTTATAACGAATATGATAATATCCTGAATATTTAGCATTAAAACCAACTCCAACTTCATCACTCAATAAATAACCGGCGTTTATTCCCCTGAAACCTATGGTATTAATTTCATGAAGGGGTATACCCAGATATGCTTCCAATGTCTGCCATTCATCATCTGTCGGGAGATGCCATCCGGGAGGATAGGAATTTTTTGCTGAACTCAGAGTATATAATCTGCCGTAGATATTACAATTCAGATTTTTGTCAGAATAACAATATGACCCTGTAGTTTCATAATTAAAGTTTTGAGCCATCCACCACCTGTCATTTAATTTTATTATTTTATATACCTGCCCGTCACGTGAATCAGTAAAACTTGAAGTATCACTTTGTTTTAAAATTTTAAAAGATTTTTCACTTTCATAGTAGATAAAATCATTGTCATTACTTAAAATTTTTATAGAATAATCATTGTCAACTTCAAGTGTATCTGGGATGGTCCATATAAATTCACCTTTATTTGGGACTTGTTCAGATATTTTAATATGGATATTTCCTGATTTCAACAATCTGATTCTCAGTGTCTTGCTTTGATCATCAATCCATTTTACAGGATAAATGTTGCCCTGAATTAAAGTCTCTCCGTCATTAGGAAAAAGAAGTTTATGCTCCTTATTATTTTCACTTTCACTTTCATAATCACATGAAAATAATAATGTGCACATTAATATATAACAGGCAAATCTTTTAGCGGGTATCATTATTGAATATTACATCATAAAACCTATTCCACTATAAAAGAAGTTGTTTGCGAAAAAGCAGTTCCGTTTTGTAATACTCCTTTTAAAATTATATCGTATCGGCCCTGTGAATTTCCGGTCAGAAATGAAATTTCATTTGCAGAATCTTCTAATATTGTAAGATTTCCATCCCAATATAATGTATTCCTCGCATCAGGAATATTATCGGCAGTTGAACTTTTCATTACCGGTGTTGAATTTGATAAAAAATCATAAGTAATAAAAGTTCCGGATTGTGGTAAATTAATTCCTCCAAAATCATTGTTTTTCGTAATAATACTAATTATTCCTCCGTATATTATATTGCCCTTCACATATGGTTCATTAATAATATCAATATGAGAGATGTTATTTGATGATAACGAAAGGACCGGGTCAATATCATAAACAGCAACCATATCAATTAAAATAAGCGGCTGATAAATATCAATTTCAGGCCTGGATCCCCTAATTTTCAAATATTTTTTTCCCTGGAACTTTCTTATTTTTATCATATAGGATAGTTCATTAAAATAATCCTCAAGTGTGGGAAGCTGAACATAGTCATTAATATTTAGTTTTGTAACAGGATCTCCATAAAAAGGATCAGGATAATTGTTACCTGATTCTTTCGTCATTTGCAGGTTTTCGTTAGCAAATAACCTGGTAATTTGAAAGTTCCTCAGAAGGTTTAAAGCTGTTATTTGTTCAGTTTCTGAGAAGGTAAGCCTGCGATAAGGTATATTAACCGGATATGGACAAAAATCATTATCAACCAGAATGGAGGGTATTATGCTATCTGATTTTTCAGTACTTATAAAAATATTGCTTTGTCCAGTAATAAAAGGCAGAGAAAAGAAGAACCGGCCTTTAGAATTGGTATGAACTGATATAAAATCACTGTATTTCCCGAAAATTGTCAAATCAACTTTCTGCGAGGGTAAAGGTCTGTTTGAGATTTGATCCATCAGCAAACCAGTTAAGGTAATTCCATTATATTCTGGTTTAAAGGTAAAGTCAATGTTTTTACTGACATTATTTTCTATAACAATTCTATTATTACTGCCTGATTTGCTTGGAACTACAGAAATACAGGCCGATTTAACAGAGTCTGGATTGATAATAGTTTTTATTTTAATAAAAACATTATCTTTCTGCTTGTACTC
>CAZEKO010000044.1:7341-12280 GCA_964512775.1 uncultured Bacteroides sp.
TATTAGTTATAATTTCAATATATAAAACTTTACTGAGAACAATATTCGGAGAATTATTTTCCTGAATTATAGTTGCTGAGAAACAAATATATTCACCGGCAACATAAAGTGTTCTGTCGGTAAACAAAATAACTCTCTCTCCTGAATCTGAATTGCTATATTCGTGAACTGCTAAAACAGGATTAAAGAATTGACAAAGCCAGATTCCAATGGTGATATGTCTTATAAGTTTATTCAATGTCAATCAGGCCAGTAATAAGGTTTAGTCGTTGTCCCTCCAAGCAGAGTACAGAAGATGCACTCCGGGGTTAATTCCGCTAATGCACCATCCATAAGTAAATAAACCGGATAATCCTGAGGTTTAAGTTCAACCAGACCCTTCCAAAGTGTAAAAATCCCGCAACCAGGATCATAATTTAACTCTAAATCTTGAACTTCTGTAATGAATATTCTCTTTGTCTTTACGGATGCTACCTGGAAATAACCCAAAACTGATTGTTTGGGATTTGTAAGGTTTGAGAGATTTCCAATGACCATCACAGGTTGAGTTTCATACAAACCTCCTTGTTCAATGTTATTGACCCGCAATTGATCCAAAAAAGCAAATGCCTCTTTACTAATTGCATATTGTTTGACAAGGATACTATAGATGTAAGCTAACCTTGACGTAGTATTATCAACAAAGTGAAGTGGATACTCTTTATATGTATTGCTTTGCAGTCCTGTTGTATTCAGGATATAAATATCTTTGATCTTTTCAGTTTTCCAGCATATAAAGTTGGAATAATCCGGCGGATCTATGTGATGTACCGTTCCATCATAATACCATTCAAGCGGGTACACAGAATGATATTCCCAGGTTTCTTCTATGTCAAATTTATAATAGTTATTTTGAAAACCCACAGCATCCAGATTCAAATAAAATTGAATTCCTTCGATAAAAATATCAGGCACATTTGTAGGTTTGTTTTCTCTTAAATAATAAACGGAATCTATATCAGGACATTCCATTAATTCTTCATATTCAGAAGCCAGATTTGTTCCTGCAGGTGTAGTAATTTCAAGTTTGAATTTTACGCCGGTGATCAGATTATCTTCAGGTATCCGGACTTTATATTTTCCGCTTTCAAATTCATAACCATTAAATGTATTTCCATTTATGTCCGATATTTTCACCTCACAATCGTTTAATGGTATCAGCTTCGGATCATTAATTTCTGCAGCAAGAGAAACAGATATTATCTGATATTCTTCTTCAGTTGACAATAGTCCTGAGACGACATATTTATTTGATTCAATAGCTTCAATACTTGGTGTATATTCTTCAATACATGAGAATAATAAAGTTATAGAAACTGACAAAAGAAATATTTTAAACTTAGTTAGATTCAAAGTTCCCAATTTTTATTAACCATGACGCTGTGAAAAGTTGAGTTCCTATTATTGAATATTTATAACTATAAAGTCTCCCTTCTTCAGATTTATAATAGACTGAATACGCATTATTTCGGCCGGTAATATTGTAAATACCAAATTGCCAGGAGCTATGTAACAATTTTTTCATTTTTAAATTTCCTTCAATATTTAAGGATAAATCCAACCTGAAATAATCCGGAATACGATATTTATTCCTGCTTGAATAATCAATATAAGGCTGCTCTTCGATATAATACGCTGAAAGAGGGTACGTCACAGGTTTTCCAGTCTGATAACACAGAACAGATGAAATCGTAACCCTTTTACTTAAATGATAATTAACAATGGTATTCAATACATTTGGGATATCAAAGTTGGATGGATAAGCCATCCCATTATTAATTTTATTCCAGATATCCTTTGCATCCACTGTTATTAAAGACCGGGAATACGTATAAGCAATCCATCCATCTAATTTTTTACTATTTAATTTGACAAAGAATTCAAGGCCGTATGATTTTTGTTTCCCTTGCAATACTTCTGTCTCGACTGTTGGACTGAATAAAAAATTAGCACCATCCTTGAATTCCGGAAAGTTATTTATACTCTTATAATAAATTTCGATAGAAGTTTCGATTTGATTTCTGGCAGAATTTCTGAATATTCCAAATGAAAATTGATTGCATCTGGAAGGTTTTAAATGATAATCTGCCAATTTCCATTGAGTATTTGGAGCCAGGGCAATAGTATTGCTTAACATAAACAGATTCTGGTCCATTTGATTAAAAGCGAACTTAACTGATCCCCCTGGATCTGTTTCAACATTTAATGCAACTCTGAATTCGGGTGCTGAATACCATTTAATAACATCGTGTGAACCAAAATTTAAGGTATCACTGATATATCTGATATCCCTCTGGGATTGGTCTAAATACAAGAAGACTTCCTGGGGACCTAAATAGGAATAAAGAGAATATCTGAATCCACCGGATAATTTTATTCCTGGTAAAATATCGTAGACATCAGATATATAAAGGGCGCCTTCCAAAGCTTTTTCCTTACCATGAGATATGGGTATCCTTTCTGATTCGGATCCGTAAGGTTCTACTGTACCCCTATCAAGCTTAAAGAGGGTAAGGTCAATGCCATAATTCAAAGTGTGTTTATTGTTGTATGAATGAATAATGTCATTCCTAAGTTCATAATGTCCTAAATGATATGAGTGTTTATACGCACTGGAAATTTCTTGCTTATCAATGGTGCCATATGCATAGCTGGAACTTATCAGGGAAAAATTATTCTTTATGTGTGAATTAATACGATAATCAATACTTAACGAACCACCGAGGTTTGAATATTCATAACTGTTCAAATCTGCCAGTGAGAAATGATCATAACTTTTGTAAAAAAATACATCAATATTGGTTTTCTTCAGATCGTAACTTAGTAATGAAGTTATATCATAAAATCCTGCAGTACTGTTTCGAATAAGGTAATCATCTATTTTGGTTAAAATCCAGTCCGAATACGAAGATCGACCGCTGATTAAAAAAGAACATGAATCCTTGATAATTGGGATTTCAAGAGTTATATTTCCGGAATATGGTGTTATTCCCCCATGCATAGTAAACCGTTTCTTATTTCCTTTCCTGGTTACTATATCGAAAACCGATGATAACTTGCCACCAAACTGAGCCGGTACATGGCCTTTATAAATTGTAAAATCATTTATTATATCTGCATTAAAAGATGTGAAAAAGCCAAAAAAATGCGACGTATTATAAATCGGCACTTTATTTAAATAAAATGCATTTTGATCAAAATTGCCACCCCTGACATTTAATCCTGAAGAACCTTCGCCAACACTTACGATACCCGGTAAAAATTCAGAAACTTTCAAAATATCTCTTTCACCAAGCATCATAGGGATTTCTTTTATTGATTTGACTGTTATCTTCTCGATACCCGGATCTTTTGAAACCAAACTCATTTGCCGGTCTCCATAAATGGTGGCCTCATCAAGAGGAATGAAAGCCTTTATTAATTCAACATTAAAACTACCATCAGAAATTATTTCCATCTGGTATGAAGTTTTTTGATATCCCATACATTCAAACTGAGCGATATATTTTCCTGGTTTCAGAGTTAAACTTATATTCCCTTTTAAATCAGTAACGGAACCCATTTTTATTTCTTTGATATAAATTGTCGCCCCCACTATTGGTTCTCCACTTTCAATATCAGATATTTTTCCGGTAATTTTTGCCGCATTGACCTGTCTATTGTTCTTATTTCCGACTGTCATTGATTTTAAAACATCTGAACTTCTGCCTGTTAAAAATGTTTTGTCATTATCTCCCTGATCATATATTGAGCTATCTGTTAACAAATTTTTATATGAAAAATCCGGAAGTGAATCTATTAATTCCTCTTCCGGCAAAATGATATAATTATTATTCCATAGAGAGGTTTTTAAACTGGTAGTCTTTAAAACAGTATTTAAAGCACTCAATACGGATATGCTGTCAGTATCAAGGGTTACGACAATATCTTTGGTCCATTCGGATTTATAGAAGACCTGACTTCCGATCTCATTCCAAATCATTGTGGCAAATTCATTAAAAGAAATATTCTTTACATGAATTGAAAATGTCTTATCCGTTTCTTGCGAAAATAATGGCAGGTTAACCAATAATAATAATATGATAATTGAAGATCTCAATTCATAATTTCATTACAATATGTTACTAATCTCAGCATTTTCTCATCAGACGCTTTTTTCACATTGATTTTGTTATCATTAATAAAAGTTTTTATTTTATTTCTTACACCAGAATTAAATAAATCAATAAAGTTCTTTTTGCTCTTGAATCTGAATAGTTGGTCATACTTATATAAATACATTATTTTATCTGGTTCCGAATAATATAAATCCTTACTACCGGTCTGATTAGATAATAGTAATTTTTTCTCCCAATAGAATAACACCTTTAGCGAATCATGTCCAATTACCTGGAAAAATCTTTTTTGTCCATCGCTGCAATTGATTAATTCAAATTTGGAATTATGCACATTAAAACCATTAAGCCAGGCTTTGGACACCATTATAACCCTATATGATCCATAATTATCTTTATAATTAAGAAGTAATTCCTGATTATAAATATCATAATTAAGCAGTAAATTTTTGAATCTTATATCTTTAATACTAACACAACCTGTTTCATAATCTGTAGAATATAAATATGGATAGCCTTTAATTTTATTTGATAAGTTGAAAGAATAAAGTATTCCATTGTATAAAACAGGATTTAAACCGTATATCGAATCACTAGTTTCTTGAGAATATGAAGTATATGATAAAATAGTTATTAATATTAAAATAATTATGATCGGGTAATTTTTCATGTAAATTTTTGTGTTTAAACGTTCATATGTTCAATTTTTAAATAATTAATTGTCGTAATGGACTCAATCATCTGGACTATTAAAAGATTGACTATTGCGATAATTGCGACAAATG
>CAZEKO010000045.1:0-5767 GCA_964512775.1 uncultured Bacteroides sp.
CACGCTTCACCCTTCACGCTTCACGACTATAGAATCTCCTTTACCCATTCCTTCAATATTTCAATTGACGGATCAGTGCCCTGTGATTTTGTTTTATAAGAAGCTACTATTATTGATGGAGTCTGAACAACTCCATATGACATGATCTCATTTTTGTCTGTAATAAGCCTGTAGGTGACAGTGGGCCCAAGCTCAGTAATGACTTCTTTTAGCTTATCTTCTAATGCTTTGCATTCTTTTTTGGTCTTTCCGAGAATCAGCACCTCTCCTTTTTTCATACGGATCCTGAGTCTGAGTTTTTCATTAATCCTTTCCTGGATAGCCCGGACAAGTTCATGTTTTGGAGGGATCTTAGATACAAATGCAATTTTACCGTCTATGCATATTGTCGGAATATTCTTAACCAGAAGGGCGCTCATGAAGTTAACTGCATCCAGCTTTTTGATGGAATGCTCCCTCCATTCTACTATACCTTCAAATTCCGGTGCAACTCTTTTAACTGACTCAACCATATATTGACAAGGAGCACAGGACTCGGAATCAAGCGTAATTATATCGACTATTACTTTATCGGCTTTGCCATAATCTTTCATATCAGGCAGGAGGATTTCCTCAGGTTTTTTTTCAATAGCCCTTATAACATCCCTTGTATAAGAATCATGTACTAAAGTAGTAATAGCCTTAAGGTTATCAACAGGAGTATTAAGAGGCAGGTCACAACCAGGCGCAAGAATGTATCCCCGTGTCCCCCCAAGTTCCATGCATTCCAAAGCATGTTTCTGGCAATCTTCAGGAGAACCCATTAATAAAACGACTGTAAGCTTCAGATTACCCCCGAAACTTATATGACGGTCAAGACAAATGTCCCTTACCCAATCCAATGGTATGTTTTCATCGATTGAAATATTATCAGGTTTACATTCACACATTGCTTCGATATTCTGTTGGGCATAACCACAGACAAAAAAAGAACTGAGGCCTCCATTCCTTTTGATAAATCCGAATATATCCGCAACCGGGTCAGTTATAAATTGCCGGAATTGTTCTGGGCCAATTTGACTGGTCATTGGATCTACTACTGCTATGACATCACAACCTGCTTTCAGAAAATAATCCGACATGGCTATTCCGACCCCTTTGGTAAAATCCATCAGTTCTTTAATCCCCTTTTCATCTTCAAACATTCTCAAAAATATATCGGTACCAAGAAGGTGAAGAGCGAGAGTAAAAGGGCCTGTAATCAATCCATAAAGAGATTGTTCAGGGTGTTTATCACGAATCCTTCTGGCGGCTTCAAGTACTATTCCTATTCTGCCATCATCCGGACCTGGAATTTTCAAATCATTCAGTGTTTTTTCACCAGTTAATGGATGCGAAATCACTGCAGGCGGATTTTGATTGCTCCACGCCATTTTGCACCCCAAAGCTTCAGCTTCAATCTGCAGGTCAAATATTACCGGAATGCCATCAGGGTTGTATAATTCAATTGCCCTGTCAATCCCGGAAACGATATTATCAGATGATTTCAGGTATTCTTCAGCTGTGACTCCTATCAGATTTCCTCCGTGTATTCCGACAAACGGAACCCAAGGTATACGTGGCAAAGATTCAAGCCGGAAAGCTTTCCGGATAATTTCACGTCCCGTCATAATTTTATTTGATTTTTACCTTGTACCTCATTTTATCTTTCGACTCTTGAGGATTTGCCATGCATTAATTTTTCAACTTCCTCAAGTGTAGCCATAGAAGTATCTCCTGGAGTTGTCATTGCAAGAGCGCCATGAGCTGCACCATACTCGACTGCTTTTTGTGGATCATTTGCTGATATTAAACCATAAATTAAACCTGATGCGAAACTATCTCCACCTCCCACACGGTCAAATATTTCCAGATTTTCTCTCACTGGTGCCTCATAAAATTTGCCCCCGGCCCAGCATATAGCACCCCAGGAATTTATGGTTGCAGTCTTCACTGTCCGAAGGGTTGTGGCAATCACTTTTAAATTTGGATATTCGCGTGTTGCTTTCAGAATCATTTTCTTATAACTGTCGGTATTTAGTTCAGAAAGATTTTCATCCACACCTTCCACCTCGAGTCCAAGACATGCTGTAAAATCCTCTTCATTACCAATCATTACGTCCACATATTTTGCAAGATTTTTATTCACTTTCCTGGCTTTTTCTTTTCCACCTATTGATTTCCAGAGGGAAGGCCTGTAATTAAGATCGTAAGAAATAACAGTACCATATTTCTTTGCAGCAATCATTGCTTCTTCAATGACTTCTGTCGTAGTATCTGAAAGGGCAGCAAAAATACCCCCTGTGTGGAACCATTGGGATTTAATCTTCCCAAAAATAAACTCCCAGTTAAAATCACCTTTTTTCAATTGGGATGCAGCCGTATTTCCCCTGTCACTAACCCCTAATGCACTACGGATCCCGAATCCTCTCTCTGTGAAGTTAAGGCCATTCCGGACAGTTCTTCCAATTCCATCATAAGGGATCCATTTTATCTGGGAGACATCCACACCACCCTGCATGATAAAATCCTCAACAAGTCTGCCGATGGCATTATCTGCAAATGCCGTGACAACGGCTGTGGGTAATCCAAAACATTTTCTCAAACCCCTGGCCACATTGTATTCACCTCCTCCTTCCCAGACTTTAAATTCACGTGCTGTACGGATCCTTGATTCACCAGGATCCATCCTGAGCATTATCTCACCAAGGGATATACACGAATATGTACAGTCCTTTAGTGCCTTTATTTCAATAACTTCCATATTATTTTTTTATCAAAGAGGTGAATTTATTCCATTTCGATAACATCTTTTCGAATTCATTATTCACTTCAATAATGAACTTATTCTCTTCAAACAAACCACGTACGGCATCAAAGTCTTCATCCCTGACCTTTTCATCTCCATCAATTCCGTAACTGATCCTGCGCTTATCATCATATTCCTTTTTAGCATCCAGCAAAATTGATTCGGTTTGCTTTGTCAGACTTTCCTTCCACTTATCAATAACCATTATCAATTGTTCAGGTGTTATATCCTGTATTTCAATATCATAATAGTCCCTGATAAGTTTTTTACACCAGTTCCAGGAATATTTATTGTAATCATTATGAATTTTACGCAAGTTATCGGCAAGATCTTGTAAAGTTCCAATTTTTTGCGTTTTTATTGAAGTCAGCAGGTCCTCAATCACTGACATGGGAGTCACCATACCTGCCATATCAGTCCATCTGTCGGATATGGTCATTTCGTTTGTGGAAAGTGATTCCCGGATTTCTTTAAATGTAATTGCATCACCCAGACTATCCAGAATTTTTATTATCTCATTTCCAATAAAAATTTTTATTGCATGTTCATACTGTTGGATGCTGTGATCAAGTTTTTTTCGCCTTATATTAATCCCTTGATGATCAGCTATTTCCTGATCCTGAGGTACTTCCTTATCAATCCGTTTTAAAATCCTCAGGCCTTCAAGTATCTTACCTATTATATAAGGATTAAATAATTCAAAGCTGATCAGATCCAGTTTATTGTTATTTTTTCTGCGATCACGGGGCTGCCATTTAGAACTATCGCGCAAAGTGCCAACCGTAAAAAGATTCAAAGCCGGTAATAACAGGCTTTTACCTCCTGACTCAATCAAATAAGAAAAGGGGAAGGCAGAGGTATCGAGATGAGAATAGTGTTTTCCGATTGCAACGGTAAAAGCTCCAATTCTTGATGGCCATATAAAGTAAGAAAAAGAGCCTGTCTTTACTCCTCTTTCAACTATGCCCTGATGAACGGGTCCTAGTTTATACATATGATTGCTCTGATTTGAACCACTGCCGGCATTGTAAAAAGAATATAGAGCTGCAATCAGGAGAGTTGATTTATGGTGAGAAACGGTGTAGGGGCCAGCAAAGATGCTTAAAGCTTCACCATTTAATGCTTCACAATTGGCAAAAAAAGCTGAGTTTTCTGCAGAAAAATTTCTTCCTATAATCACTCCCTGGCCGATAAAACATTTTTCGAGATACGCTGCCGAATCTACTGTAGAGCCGGAAAGAATAATGAATTTAATAGCGATAACATCACCTCCAACTATTGCGGGATCATCTTTGGTACAAGAGATTGTACCATCCTCAAGATGAGTCGTTCCGGATATGAGTGCATATTCACCAACATTTACATTTCGAATCGTCCTGGTATTTAGAATTCTCGCACCTTCCTCAATTATTCCTTTTGCTGACCTCCTGGAATCAACGTATTTCCTAATCATACCTTCCATCAAGTGAATCATCTCTTTATCATGCCGGTAAAAAACAAACATATATGCAATCTGTGCAGTCAGCCTGTCATAAATCAAAAGTGTCCTGTTTGCTTTTTCATTTATTATGTCTAATTCCGTCCCATTCCCAAAGGCGTTTTCACCGGAGACTGCAAGTGTGTTGACATTTTGAATGATTACATTTTTTTTGATGTTATAGTTGACAAGGTTATCAACATTAGAAACATATACATCATCATCAAATGAGCAGCTTTGAATACAACTGTTATAAATTCCGGTATGTTTTAAAATACCAGGTTCAATTTCGACAGTCTCATTGAAAGCGCCAATCCTGATATCACCTGCAAACATCACATTCCGGATGTTTTCTGCAGCAAATCCTGGTTTCACCTCAATTTGAGACCAGTTTTCGGCTATACATCCCTGTTCTTCAAGGACTGCAATTTCATGCCTTGTAAGGTTTCGATAAGTCATTTAGATTTTCGTTTTTCGCTATTTCGAATTTCTAGTCCCATTCGTTCCTCTCTGGTAATCTTTTCTGAGCAATCTCCTCAATATCTTTAAAGTACTTTACAGTTTCAACCTGAAGTTCCATGGTAGCCGGATCATCACAAACGATAATAGCTTTTTGGTGCATCTGGATTATGGATACTGTCCACATATGGCTTATACCTCCTTCAACAACCTGTCTTAATGCACGTGCTTTACCAAATCCGGTAATTACAACCAGTACTTCTCTGGCATCCATTACTGTCCCAACCCCGACAGTAAGAGCAGTTAGTGGGACTTTAGACATATCACCATCAAAAAACCTTGAATTTGCCAGGATGGTATCATAAGACAAGGTTTTAATTCTTGTTCGGGATGTCAGTGAGGATCCCGGCTCATTAAAAGCTATATGTCCATCTGGGCCTATTCCTCCAAGGAAAAGTTCAATCCCGCCATAACTTGCAATCTTCTCTTCATATTCTTTACATTCCTTTTCAAGATCGGGGGCATTCCCATTAAGAATATTTATATTTTCTTCAGGTATATCTATATGGTCGAACAGGTTCTTACGCATGAAATAATGGTAACTCTCAGGATGATCTTCAGGTAATCCGACATATTCATCCATATTAAAAGTCACTACATTTTTAAAGGATATATCCCCTGCCTTGTACCGGCGTATTAACTCCTTATAGGTGGTAACAGGTGAAGAACCTGTTGGTAATCCCAGAATAAAGGGTTTTACTTTAGTTGGTTTGGCGGCCTTAATTTTACTAATAATATAATCAGCCACCCATTGGCCAACCTTGTTTGGATCTTCTTTTATTACGATTCTCATCTTATTTAATGGTTAAATGGTTAAATGGTTAAATGGCTAAACAGGTTTTAGTTTTTGTTTAGATTTTAGAGTTTAGTTATTTAGAGTTTGGTTACCCTATCCTTCCATAGATCTTTCGAGTTCCCTGGCATGCTCCAGAAATTGATTAACA
>CAZEKO010000045.1:5867-12145 GCA_964512775.1 uncultured Bacteroides sp.
CTATCCTTCCATAGATCTTTCGAGTTCCCTGGCATGCTCCAGAAATTGATTAACATTCATTTCCCTGTAAAACAGCATCCCGTGTGCACCTCTTATTCTGGGATGTGCATTCAGATAGAAATAGTCCTTACCCAGCAGGAATTGTATTTCTTTAAGTTGTTCTACCCAGATCTTTTGTGTTAGTTTACTGAAAGGTCCGTCATATTCATAGCTTGGGAATGATGCATCCACCTGAGTAACATAGCAATTATTGAAAGCTTCATTGAGTGAGGCCAGGGAATTCAGGGAAACGGGTACAATTACATCTGCATCTGCCGGATGAAACCTGTACCAGACATTCCGATACCCCAATATCCTCAGACCTGATAAATCTTTCTCTTCCTTCCAGATTCGCAAAGCCTCAGCAATAGTCTGCAATACTTTATAATGAGTATCCGGTCCGCTGCCTTCAGGATCAAATGCCAGACTTATGACTGTCGGATTCATCTCCCTGATCATATTTAATACCGGTTCGACGTCTCGCTTTTTTGAAGGTTGCTCAGTAAAAATATCCCCTGTATAAAATCCCAGTCTAAGATGGCGGATGTTTTTAACCTGAACACCGAAGTGTGCCCATACAAGTTCTTCTTCAAACTCCCTTATCATTCCCTTCAATTTCTGAATATCAGGAGGATTTTTTTCTCCATCATAGCTTTTCCTCAGTACCATGATAAATTCATTTATCTGATCCATCAGCTCTTCAATATTCTTAACTCCTGACAGTTCGACAATATTCCTGACAATTCTGTGACAAAGCCCTCGTCTCTGGCCATCCTTATCTTTTGCTGCTACTTTATTCAGATAATGATACACATCCTTATCCCATTTATACTTGTAACCACTTTCAAAAAAATCATTATACCTGGTCATTTCAATCCTGCCCGATTCAAGGAATGTCCTTGTGTCCTTTAAGGATTCCAGAAGGAAGGAATTAGTAACCGCGGTAAATCCTGATGTCAGGACAGCAAAGTAAAACTTATTGCTTGTTGATCTGAGTTGATGGGAAATGTGCGGCAATATACCCAGCATAATATCGTCATGATGCGGACCAGTATGAAGATATACCTGGTCATGTTCCTGTTGCAGGCCTTTATTAATTTTCGACTGTATTGAATCCATAACCGTTTTAACGGTATTTTCATTCAGATCTGGTATTTGCCTGCATACAGGTGAGTTCTTCAGATCATCAAGTGTCAGACGATGTCCGTATTTATTAATTTTTCTGCAAAGGTCAATTATTGCATGTTCAGTTTTCTGATGAGTCCATTCACCCGATTTAAAGTACCTGATTCTACTATCAGTCAATTTAAAGGCTGCTCCCTGTGTCAGGTAGAACCTGCTGTTTTTTAACTTGTGCAGAACACTTGCCGGATAAAGGTTTGAGTGCTCACATTCGAGTGCCTGAGTTATAACTTTGGCTTTGGATTCACCAGCTGCAAAAATTATAGCTACATTATCAGGATTATAAGTAATTGTTCCGAGACCGATAGTAATAACCAAACGGTTTTTTGAAATTTCAATACCACCAAGATCACCTGCTGCAACAGCTTGTGTTTCAAAATTGGTGCTGGTAAGCCTTGTAGTGGAATGATGATCAGAACCTCTTGTATTGAATGCAATATGACCATCAGGTCCTATCCCTCCAAGGAAAAAACCAATTCCACCCCTGTCCCTTACTTTCTTCTCATATTGTGAACACCAATTGTCAATGAGGAATATCGATTCCTGTTGAATTTTCTCCAGATCTGAAACAGCTTCACGGTATCTGAGAGATGTATCGATGCGATTATCCGGAAAAACCTCCCGGTAAGATTTACCATTTGAAAGGGGAATATCATCGCAATTAATCAATAAAGCCTTACCAGGATCTAAGCCAAAATCACTGATATAGAATTGGTTAACATAATGATAAAATGAATTGTGTTGCAGTGGGGAAATAGGGTAAAACTCGTCAATCTGAATAAATTGCAGCTTACTTAAATCGGGCTTTGCTTTACTGGTTAAACCATGTTTTTTCCTTATGTTGATAATGCGTGGTTCATCCCATTTATCGAGAAGAAATTTTGTCCATTTAATAAAATATTCCGGCGTTTTACCTGTGGGCAGGCTGATGACTCCCTCAGGATTATCAAGCACCCATTCCAGAAAACGGTAAGCCACAAGTTTTCCCAGGCTTGGGAAATTATCAACCAGAATATAGGGAATCTTAGTTGTAAAACTGGCAATACCTGATTCTCTGATAAATTCTTTTTCGACTGCCGTAAATTGAATTGAAGACATATTTACACTGTTTTATCATCAGGGATATATTCTCCATCCCTAAATAAACCTTCAAAAATCAGTTCCCCATTTGGTTTCCAGATCGATTTGACTCCATCCTCCAAATTTTCTTTATAGGTCGCTTCAATATTTAGTTGTCCATTTGGATACCATTTCCTCTGAAGTCCATGCAATAGATCATCTTTATAACATGCCTCAATTTTCCGTTGTCCTTGTTCATACCACATGAGGAACTTTCCTTCCACCTTTTCATCTTTCAGAAAGAATTCTGATTTCTTTGCACCACTGTCATACCACAGGTTTACTTTACCATTTTTAATACCATTATAATATTCTGCCTTACAGATAATAATCCCCTCTTCATTCCATATAGAAAGTTCACCGTGCAGTAACCCATCTTTGACCTTTGCCTGCTCGGCCCGCTTTCCGTTATCATGGTAATATGTATATTGTCCAGTGAAAGGTTGTTCATCTCCAATGAAATATAGTAAATCGTCTCTTCTCTCCAGACTGACTCTGTTTACTTTTCTCATCTGATCAAGTAGAAAAACTATCCTCTGCAATATAATAAATAAAGATATGCAACCATATCAGAATTTCAAGTATAGAGGAGCTATTATTCCGGGGAAATATGCATGACGAAACCTCCACCCGGAACAGGTGAAAATTCAATATTTTCCTTATTGCTGACGGTGAGATTTTCTTTAACCAGGTGCCCTGGAACCTGATAGGAATCCGGTGCATCCTTCCAGATTTCAGCCTTATAGTTCCCTTCCCCTAAAAAATCAAAGGATATTTTTAAAGATCTTGGATCCCAATCTGTCATACCTCCGATATACCAGTCAGATCCAGACCTTCTGGCAACTACGATATAATCCCCAACCTTACCATCGAGAACTTTTGTCTCATCCCATGTAGTGGGGACAATCTTTAAAAAATCCAGACCTGAAGGGTCTTTCCTGTAGTTATAAGGTGAATCACATATCACCTGGAGTGCACTTTCATAGACTACAAGCATGGCCAGCTGGTAACAACGGGTGCCTTGCACCATTGTATATGGTAATCCTACCTGCTCACCAGCACGAAAAGTCTCACGGTTCCCGTGAAGAAAACCTCCTGGTGTAAAATCCATATGTCCTCCAAGCATACGTGTAAATGGGATTGTCAGGCAGTGGTCAGGAGTGATCCTTTCGCTCCACTTACTATATTCATTACCCAAAACTCCCTCGCGGGTTATAAAATTCGGATATGTCCGTTCAAATCCGGTAGGCATATATGCACCGTGAAAATCAACAAGAAGATGATGCTCAGCTGCTTTTTTCACAACCTTATGATAAAAATTGACCATCTCCTGGTCATTGCGGTTCATAAAATCAACCTTAATCCCTGCAACACCCCATTTTTCATATAGCGGAAATGCCTCATCCATTTGTTTCTCCACATGGTTCCATTGCAGCCAGATTATTGTTTTCACACCTTTGGAAGTGGCATATTTTACAATTTCAGGAATATTGCAAATATCAGTGTACTTAGTAATATCAGATTCAGGATTTGGTTCCCAGGTTTCCATTGAGCTAAAAGGAGGTCCATACCAGAACCAGTCAACCAGCTGGTATGTCCATCCCATTTCAGATGCAAAATCAATGAAATATTTATGCGATTCCATATCAGGTCCCAGTTTTCTTTTCATATCGGGAGCATAGCCATTACTCCACCACCAGTCCCAGGCACATTTACCCGGTTTGATCCATGATATATCCTGAAGTGCACATGCATCATTCAGATTATGAATGATATCCGACTCAATAAACCGGCCAGGATGATCTGCCAGCATAATTACCCTCCATGGAGAGTATCGGGGGGCCGTTGATTTAACCACTATATCAGGCTCTTCAGGTAATGGAGCCAACCTGGTCACAACAGAATATTGCCCTGCACCAGCGGAAAGACACATTCCTGCCCAATCTGTAAGATTAGCTTCCAGAATTGCAGCCCAAATTGCCGAATCTACCTGGATAAGTAATGGTGTCCCCAGAATATCATCCATTCTCAGATCAGATAAGTGTTCCTCATTAAATTCCTCTTCCTGTGAGGTAATGAAATTATTCCAGTGTGCAGCCCAAATTTTATGATCACCTGCGAAAGTAAATACGGTATTTTCCTTGCTCAGGCTGAAATCGGAAAAGGATTCCTGCTCAGGAAAATGATACCGAAAGGCAATACCATCATTATAAGCTCTGAATATCAGGTTGAACTTCCTGTTTCTTTCTCCTTTTTCATAGAATTCCAGTGTAAGTTCATTACAATGGTTCCTTACCTGTTTACTCTTACCCCATACCCTTTCCCAGGATTCATCTATTATTTTTTGATTGCTTCCAGATACTCTAAAATTTCTACCAATGCCAGGCATTCCCTTAAATGTCAGTGAGAAAGGACAATCCTGAAGAATCAGAACATTGTTATATGTTACTGAAAAGCGGATACCCGGATTATCTTCATTGCCAGGATTTATTAATAATTCAATCCTGCCATCCGGTGAATTAACCTGATAATTCTTTTCTGAAGCACAGGATATTATAACACCTGTAAGGAAAGCATAACCCAGACAAACAAAAAATATTTTTTTCATGACATCAGGTTTTCCTACTCCAACTTGTCACTTTATATCCCCAGAGAGAATAAAAAAGTATAACCAGATAACATGGAAGCATTATCCAATAGGCTTGCTGTGAGGAATACAAGTCTGAGAGCTTACCCCACAACAGAGGTAGAAGAGCGCCTCCCGAAATTGCCATAATAAGCAGAGCAGAACCTTTGCTGATAAAACTACCCAGATTATGCAATGCAAGTGGCCAGACAGCGGGCCACACTATTGCATTTGCGAGTCCGCACAGGGCTACAAAGATTACTGATGTTAATCCGGATGTTGAAACCGCTCCCAGTGCAAAAAGAAGTCCAAGTATCGCTGAAATTAACAGAGCTTTTCGCTGATCGATGACCCGTGGGATAAGTATAATTCCTAAGATATAACCGACCAGCATAGCCGCCATGGTATAGGATGTAAAACTTTTGGCCAATTCCATTTTTATCCCAAGGGATAAGCCATAGCGGATGATAGTATCTCCGGCAATAACCTCGACACCCACATAAAAGAACAAAGCAACAACTCCAAGGATCAGATGAGGGAAAGCAAGAATGCTATTTTTATTTTTCTGAAGACTTCCATCTACATCTTTATCTTGCTCTTCTTTAATTTCAGGGAGAGGAGACAAACGGATACCAATACCCATAAGGACAAGCACGATGGTCATAACAATATAAGGATTGACCACGCGCATTGCAAGGGCATCAAGTTGCAGGCTGCGGGTGGTTGCATCCATTCCCTCCAGACTTTTTATCAGAGCATCTCCGTCGCTCAAAATATAATAAGCAAGTATAAGGGGAGCTATTGCCCCTGCCAGTTTGTTACATATTCCAAGAATGCTGATTCTGCGAGCGGCACTTTCACGGGGGCCAATGATAGTAACATACGGATTTGAAGCAGTTTGCAGAATGGCGAGTCCTGTACCCATCACAAACAATGCCATCAGGAAGACCCAATATGTGCGTGTATAGGCAGCCGGGATAAAGATCAGAGTGCCCACTGCAATTATAAATAGTCCCAGGATCATACCGTTTTTAAATCCTGTACGATCAAGCACCCAGGCAGAAGGTAACGCCATTACGGTATAGGCAATATAAAATGCAAATGCCACAAACAAAGCCTGGAAATTTGTGAGTTCACAAGCGATCTTCAGGTATGGGATAAGAATACCATTAAGCCATGTGACGAATCCGAACATGAAAAATAGGGCGCAGATTATAAGCATGGGTAAGAAGTAACTTTTACCTGAATTTGCCTGGGAAGAATTTGGTGTCATAAATTGTATTTTTAAGTTATTTATTAAAATTTGTAGCGT
>CAZEKO010000046.1:0-7983 GCA_964512775.1 uncultured Bacteroides sp.
GCAATCCAGTAAAGGTCATAGCTGTGAAGTGTACAGGGGATCAATCCATAACAACTATATGCGACTGGCTTTCCATCAATCTCGGCAAACAGGAATTCATATCCGCTGGCCTCTCCTTTGGAAAGCCATTCTTCTACGAGTTCAACTGCTACGTGAATTTCATCTTCACGAAAGAAACCTGTAGAACTGACGATTTCTTTAATCCGGGCAGGATCTTTTGGCCCGGGGATTGACCTTAGAGTAAATTCTGGTTTATTCATATGTGGGCATCGTGTATAATTCGGTTGATTATTTCAGTATAACTGATACCGGCTTTTGCGCAGGCAGCCGGAAAACCTGAATCAGGTGACAGGCAGGGATTCGTATTAATCTCAAGGACATAAGGTCTGTTATCCTCATCAACCCTGAAATCAACCCGTGCGTAACCTCTAAGTTCAAATAGTTCCCAGCAGCGTTTGCTGATATTTATCAGAGCTGACGAAAGATCGCGGTCACTTTCCGGAATTTCGAAAGTGCGGATGGTATGCGTATACTCAAATGAATCCTTATCCCATTTGGATGCATATGTAAGGATCCTTGGTTTATCAGCCGGAAAGTTGAGATATTGCATTTCAGCTACCGGCATCACTTCAGGACCATTTTTCCCTGCAAGGATAGACAGGTTAAATTCTCGGCCGTGTATGTATTCTTCAATAAAAATATTTTTCAGTTTCATATCACGGGATAATTCCTTAAGGTTAACCTGATCCCCTGTGATTATCGAATCATCCGTTATCCCAGCTGAGCCATCTTCCCAGGCAGGCTTAAGAATATACTTTTTCCGTTTATCAGGTTTTTCAGTATCATTATGAACAAACCATTCAGGTGTCGGCAGTCCGTTTACTTTAAGTATTTTTTTTGTCCTGATCTTATTTGTTGTCAATAACAGGGCATATGATCCGGAGCCGGTGAAAGGAACATTAAAACTTTCAAGCAGGGAAGGAGGAAGGTGTATCAGTTCTCCTTTCCCAGCAACTGTTTCAACAAGATTAAAGACAAAGTCAGGTGGATTTTGTTTAAGAACAGATGTGAGATTTTTAAGATCAAGGTCAAAAAATTCCCGCTGGTGATCATATCCAAGTTCATCCAACGCTTTTTCGATAGCCTCTGCCTGAACAAGGACATCCAGTTCGTCTTTCGAAGGATTATCGGAAATTTTATTTATAAGAACCAGTACTTTTTTCATATTTGTTTTGCCTGACCTTTTTAACGGCAGAATCCATAATCATTTTCATAAGTTCCATGTAGCTGATTCCATTCAGTTTTGACAGTATGGGAAGATCTGAATGTTCAGGATGAATTCCGGCGAGAGGATTCACCTCGAGGAAATTTGCTTCTCCTTTGTCATCAAAGCGGATATCGACTCTCCCCCCATCTTCTCCCCTGATTGCTTTCCAGACTTTCAGGGCAAGTGAGGAACAAGCTTCGACAGCAGCAGGATCGGTGAGTGAATAAATAATACGTTCCTCACATTCTTCCTTATTGACATATGAGTACACATTCTCCTCTGCATTTGACTTGAGTATAATCTCCATCACACCGACACATCGTGCCTGATCTCCGGTACCTACTATTCCTGCAGTAAATTCCCGGCCGCTCAGAAAACGTTCCACAATAACAGGTTGTTTATATCTCTCAAGCAGGTGGCGGCAGAGTTTTTCCAATTGTACTTTATTATTGATTACCGAATCCGAATTAATGCCTTTCCCGGTACCCTCTGCAAGAGGTTTGGCAAATAACGGAAAAGGAAGTTTTATATCATTAATGTCTTCAGGTTTTTCTACAACAAAATAATCAGGTGTTGGAATACCTGCGTTTTTAACAATCTCTTTTGTCCAGGCTTTATCCAGTGTTAAAGCCAATACCAGTGGACCCGAAAATACATAAGGGATCTTGTAGGCATCCAGGAGCGCTGGCACCTGGGCTTCCCTGCCGGAACCATACATGCCTTCTGCAATATTAAAAACCAGGTCCCAGCGATCGCCCTGACTGAGTCGATTAACCAGGTTTTTGATATGCCCGATCCGGTCGGTTTCATATCCAAGGTTTTGCAATGCCCTTTCAATGGATTCGATAGTATCAATCCGGTCAAATTCACCGGTTTCTTCTTCTCCATAACCCATTTGAAGGTACTCATCACGCAAATCGTAAGTAAGTCCGATATTCATTTATAAATCTTTTTTTAAAATTAATAATATAAAAAAATCCCCTGAAAAAATTCCGTAGATTATTTCCGGGGATTTGGTTTTTAAAACTATTCTTAATGATCCAGATCACACGGTTGGATCAGGATATCGATAGGTTTTCCCCTCATAATTAACCAGTATATATCCATATTCATCCTTGCCGGCTACATATTCAGGCAGGAGCGGAATTTTTCCGCCTCCTCCGGGAGCATCGATCACAAAATGCGGTATAGCATAACCGGAAGTGAATCCTCTCAAACCTTTTATAATTTCAAGACCTTTAGAAACCGGTGTTCTGAAGTGTGAAGATCCAGGTATCAGATCACATTGATAAAGATAATAAGGCCTCACCCTTATTTTGAGCAGCTCATGAGTAAGCTTTGTAAAGGTTTCCACATTATCATTAATACCCTTTAACAGGACGGTCTGACTACCCAGAGGAATTCCAGCATCAGCAAGTTTTTTGCAGGCATATGCTGTCTCGGGAGTAATTTCATCCGGATGGGTAAAATGAATACTCATAAATAATGGGTGATATTTCTTCAACATCTCAATCAGAGATGGAGTGATCCTTTGTGGAAGAACTACCGGCACTTTTGTCCCAATCCTGATTATTTCGACATGCTCGATTTTTCTCAGCCTTGAGAGCAGGTATTCAATCCGGTTATCTGACATAGTCAGGGGATCTCCGCCGGATATTAATACATCGCGGACCTCGTTATGCTGTCTTATATAATCTATAGCAGCATCCCACTCGGAAATCCTGGCATGGCACTTCTCTCTTTTTGAAACCAGATGTGAACGGGTACAATACCGGCAATATGCTGCACAAACTCCGGTGGCCAGGAATAACACCCTGTCGGGATAACGATGCACAAGCTGTGGAATCGGGCTCTGATTTTCTTCTCCCAGAGGATCGACCTTCTCTTCAGGAGTGGTTAAAAGCTCGTTTTGCACAGGTACCATTGTACGCCGTATTGGCTGAGCCGGATTGTTACGATCAATCAGACTGGCATAATAGGGAGTTATCCTCAGAGGTGGTTTCTGTCCACCAATAACGTAAAACATTTCCTCATCGGATAGTTTTAAAAATTCACCAAGCTGTCTCAGCGAAGAAAAACTATTTCTCAACTGCCATCTCCAATCATTCCATTCAGGAGTGCTGACATTTTTAAAATAGGATTTCATAAACTCCTTGGACCTGGTGCTGACAGGGATACCAGAAGTTAACCTTCTTACTTCTATTTTCTTTTGGGAAACACCTCCAGAAGGTAAGCTATGCTCCGGAGGCTCTGTTTCATTTTCCTCATTCATCGATGAGGTTAATGAAATCAATCTCTGTGATTTCATTTTCTGTTAACTGGGTAGTTAGATTAAAAATAAATTTGTTTTAAATACTTAAAATTGAATTAATTACAAATACTAATTTAATATTCGATGCAATTGTAATAATTTTTATAATATGTTGATCAATTAATGCCATTTTTTATAAACAACAATTGAAATTTATATTCAGTAAAAATAGTTTATAACAAAACTGTCTTTTAAATATATAACTGGAATTCATGTAATTTCAAATCTTAAATCTGTTTATTTCCGGTTAAAAAATTTCTTCTTTTTCTAATTTTTCAACGAGTAAACTCAATGATCAATTATCATGCCAGACATGGATATTCCAAATAATTAAAATGAATAAGTATGTCGTGTAGTATTATAAAGGACAGGACCTGTAAAAGAATAATTCAGTGGGAATAAATATCCTTAATCATCAGTTAACACAATCTGAAATGGTATTTTGATTATGCTTTTAAGGTCATTTCCAAGATCGAGCATTGATTCATCATCTACGTCATAATGCCAGTTAATCTTATAACTTTTACCTTTCAGATAACTGTCTTCAAGAACTGTAAGAATATTGGTGAGGAATTTTTTTGATCCACTGTTCACATAATCGAGATGAATATTTATATCAGTATGTGCCGGAGGAGTTTTAACATAATTAATGCATGCCTGCAGGATAGGATCATAAAACTCAAAAGCATCTTCAGGAATAGAACGTCCCTTAATCCTGATTTCACCTTTCTCAATTTTGACGAAAGGAGTTGTCCTGGTTTCTTCGATTAACAATCCCATTTTTATTATGTATTAATTTCCTTATTATAAAGGAAGCCTTAAAAATAAACTAAATACAGCAAAATTCAAACAAATTCAAACAGGAATTAACGGATTGCAAATAATGTATTTTCGCTTTCTGATTCAAAGAGAGTTGGATAATCCTGAAGTACTGCCGTGATTATCGATTCTCTCATAAATTTTGCCTTATTACGTATTTTATGCTTTTTGCAATATTCATCAATAACCCGCTTCTCCCTGTTGTTAAATAAGAGCTCCTGACGGTTAACACGTTTCAGATTAATATCTTTCTGTTTTTTTCTGTTCACCGTTAAATATTTTTATGTTAATGGGATGTCATTCAAAAATAGATAAAATGATACAGATAAGTCATTTTAAGGTATTTAAAGAATTAACAAATTTCTAACATACTATACTCCGCAGGGTGCTGGCAGAAGAGTAAATGTTTTACGATGGAATGAAGAGATCCCATATTTCATAATTGCCTCCCGGTGTTTCCGGGTTGGATATCCTTTATTTTGTTGCCAGTTATACTGGGGATAATCGTTGTGGAGTTCATCCATGAAATCATCACGGTAAGTTTTAGCAATTATAGATGCTGCAGCGATCGACTGATATTTGCAATCCCCTTTAATGATTGTTTTAAAAGGTACCTCAAACCATGGCGCAAAAAAATTACCATCGACAATAATATGCTGAGGTAATAAACTCAGATTGTCTAATGCACGATGCATAGCAAGTATGGAAGCATTCAGCACATTCAGATCGTCAATTTCCTCATTACAGGCCATTGCAACGCCGGTCGAAATGGCATTGGCTTCAATAATTTCCCGCATATAATATCTCTGCTTTGCAGTAAGCTGTTTGGAATCATTTATCAGGGGGTGGCTGAATCCAGCCGGCAGTATTACCGCTGCAGCAAATACAGGTCCGGCAAGACATCCCCTCCCGGCCTCGTCACAGCCCGCCTCTATAATTCCTTTCAGGTACTGTTTTTTCAACATAAAAGGTGAAAGTAATTCAAACTAATGAAGTTTATCTATCAGTTTCTTGATGCAATCCCAAAGTCCATCCGAAGTCTTGTTCCAATTGAAGTTTTGTCGCCGTATCCTTCCTTTTTCGATAAGATCTTTCCGCAAGATTTCATCCGTGGCAATACTTATCATCTGTTCAGCCATGGAATTTATATTATATGGATCAGCATAAATAGCTGCGTTTTGAGCCACTTCAGGCAAGGAAGTAACATTTGAAGCAAGCACCGGGATATCACAATACATGGCTTCAATAACAGGTATACCAAATCCCTCGAATAGAGGAAGAAATGTAAGTGCAGTGGCCCCACCCATTACCTGACAAAGGGACGCGGGATCAAGCCATCCGGTGAAAACAATATCTTTTGCATGTTTCATCTGCCTTAAAACCTTTTCTATTTCTGAGGTCATAAACATTTTTTCACCAACTATGACCATCCTGAAACCTCCGGTGATCTTATCTCTGAATAAGTCATATGCCTGGAGCAGGCGTGGAACGTTTTTCCGGGGATGCATGTTCCCGACAAAAACAAAATAGGGATCTCCACCAGTGTAAATATCCCGCACTTTACTGATCTCCTCATGTGAAAGAGGCCTGAAAGATGGATTAGCTCCATTGTAAATCACATTAACTTTATCAGGTGGAATGGAGTAACTATTACAGATATCCTGCCTGGAATATTCCGACACAGTTACAATCAGATCCGCCTTCTTTGCATAAAGAGGGAAAAAACGGCGATAAAACATCCTGGTCAGATATGGCAGATCTTCGGGACGATGATGAAAGTTTATATCATGAATGACCGCAAGTGATGGTACAGAAGTATTCAGTGAAAGGTAGCCATCCGGACTGATAAAAACATTTGCATCATACTTTAGCAGTGCTGAAGGAACTGAATATTCGAACCATGCGTACCATAAAACCGGGTGACGTGCAGGAGGATGAATAATTACAGGCTGGATATTTTTAGAAAAAATGAATTCAGGGGAATAAGGCCTGTCGAAAAGGAATATGAACTCATGCTCCGGATGACCCTGAGTTATCCTTTTAAATGTTTCATAAGTGAACCAGCCTATTCCGTCAAGCTTCCCTTTAAGCAATAACCTTGTGTTTACAGCAATTCTCATAAAAACGGATTGGTGCTGCTATAACTAAATAATTAGTTATGAACTTATTACAATTAAACAATATCGCCAAGAAAATAATCATTAATTTGGGCACAATTTATTAACAAGGTGAAAAGAAAATTCATTACAAACCTTATCCTCGTTGTTTTTCTTAACCTGTTGGTAAAGCCATTCTGGATTTTTGGCATTGACAGAACTGTTCAGAATGTTGTAGGTTCGGATCAATATGGCTTCTATTTCTCGCTCTTAAGTTTCTCCTTGCTGTTAAATATTCTTCTTGATATCGGGATCACCAATTTCAATAACCGAGCAATCGCACAGGAGCCTGATCTGATAAGCGAATATTTTTCCAATATAATTGTGCTGAAATTCCTGCTGGCAATATTTTATGCAGTTGTTTGCCTGACAGTCGGACTGGTTATTGGCTATACTTCCGTACAATTTAAGATGCTTGGTTTACTTGTTATCAACCAGTTTCTTGCTTCATTTCTTTTATATCTGCGTTCGAATATCAGCGGGTTGCAGTATTTCCGAACCGACAGCATTATCTCGGTTTTAGACAGGACTATTGTAATAATTATATGCGGGGTTCTATTGTGGGGAAATATTACTGAACAACAATTCAGGATTGAATGGTTTGTGTATGCCCAGACAGCTGCTTACCTTATCACCGTAATTGTGGCGTTTTTTATCGTCCTGTCAAAAACAGAATTTCTCCGCCCCAGGTTCGATATGAAATATTTCATCTCAATTCTGAAAAAAAGCTATCCATTTGCCCTCCTTATACTTTTGATGTCTTTCTATAACAGGATTGATTCAGTAATGCTGGAAAGGCTTCTGCCGGATGGAAAAACTGAGGCCGGGATATATGCCCAGTCTTTCAGGATACTTGATGCCGCAAGCATGTTTGCTTTTCTTTTTGCAGGGCTCCTTCTGCCTATTTTTTCGAGAATGATCAAACAAGCCGATCCGTTAAATGATATCACGGGATTATCTTTCAAACTGATTATAATACCGGCAATCATACTGGCCTGCCTTGCAACCTTTTATTCACAATACATTATTAACTGGATGTATAATGAACATGTTTATTATTCATCAAGGATTTTCCCGTTGCTGATGTTCGGGTTCGTTTCAATTTCAATAACATATATTTTTGGGACATTGCTCACCGCCAATGGTAACCTGAGAGAGTTGAATATTCTTGCAGGAAGTGCTTTAATTATGAATATTGTTCTGAACCTGATTTTGATACCACGATATCAGGCATATGGAGCCGCCGTTTCGAGTCTCATCACTCAGACGTTTATGGCGATGACTCAAATATTTGTAGCAGTTAAAAAATTCGGATTTCACCCTGATTGGAAACTTATTATCAGACTGGGTTCTTATACAGGAGTCATATTTATTTTTGCCTGGTTCTCCCGGACTTATATTCAGAACTGGTTTGCAGGAGCCTTAATTTT
>CAZEKO010000046.1:8083-11843 GCA_964512775.1 uncultured Bacteroides sp.
TGACCACGAGGTTTCTGGATTCGAGGAATTCTTTAAAACTCCTGGTCCGTTCAGGATCACTTCGTTTAAATGGACTGCCCTTGACTTCGTTATATTCGATGAGGTTGATTTTACAGGGAGAGATTTTGCAGAATTCTGCAAACTGTCTTGCATCCTTGTGGGTGTCGTTAAAATCTTTCATCAGAAGGTATTCATAGGTGATCCTGATACCGGTTTTCTGATGAAAATATTTTATTGCTCCTGCAAGTTCATCAAGTGGATTTGATTTATTGAGAGGCATGATCTGATCCCTTTTAAAATTATCAGCTGTATGAAGGGAAATTGCAAGGTTACATTTTATCCTGTCGTCTGCAAGTTTCCGGATCATTTTTACTATACCGGCTGTGGATATAGTAATCCTCGAAGCTGAGTATCCCAATCCGTCATCTGAAGAGATCTTTTCAATTGCTTTTAAAACATTTTCATAATTAAGCAATGGTTCACCCATACCCATCAGGACAATATTACTAAGCTTTTTATCATTTATTTCTTTTGCGATTTTTTCGATTTCTACAACCTGATCAAATATTTCACCTGCGGTCAGATCTCTTCGAAATTTTAATTTTCCTGTTGCACAGAATAAACATTTTAAGGCACATCCTGCCTGAGAAGAAATACATGCCGTAGTACGGTTTTCTGAAGGAATAAGCACACCCTCGACAACGAAATTATCGCTGGTTTTAAATCCGAATTTCCGGGTACCATCTGTGCTGACCTGAATGGTCTCGATCTGAAGCGCCCGAAAATAAAAATTATGGGAGAGATGATTTCGCAGAGGTAAGGGGATATTGGTCATCAGGTCAAAACCTGTCACATGTTTTTTCCATAACCAATCATAAACCTGTCCGGCACGGAATTTTTTTTCATCCAGCTTATTAAAAAAAACTTCCAGTTCCACCAATGTCAACTCTCGTATATCAAGCATCTTATAATTGTATTTTATGCTTCAAAGTTAGTAACTCTTTTTTGCTCAGGTATTCGTGTTTCGAGTTTTCTTTATTTATTTAGAATTTAGGTTTTCGAAGTTTCGTTTTTTACCAAGGCTTATTTGAAATAAACCAATATTAAGCTAAGTTTGCATCTTCTTTTTCAATTCAATCAATAATCATGAAAAAAATAATTGTATTTGCAGTATGCATCTTATTTTTCTTTAGCTCTTCAATGAAGGCTGATGAAGGAATGTGGCTTTTACCTCTTCTGGAAAAGCTGAATATTGGCACCATGACTGAAATGGGATTGAAACTGACTGCTGACGACATTTATAGTCTGAATCATTCCAGTCTGAAGGATGCAGTCGTTATTTTCGGTAGAGGATGCACTGGTGAAATTGTCTCTGAGAAGGGTCTTTTACTTACCAATCATCATTGCGGATATGGCAGTATCCAGGCACACAGTTCTCCAGAACACAATTACCTTGAGGATGGTTTTTGGGCAAAAAGCCTGGAAGAAGAGCTCCCCAATCCAAGACTGTCTGTCACCTTTCTTATAAGAATTGAAGATGTCAGTGCTGAAGTAGAGAAAGCATTGGGAGATTTAACATATCAGGAAAGAGAAGTGAAATTTAAAGAAGTCGAGAAAAAAATAACTGCCAGCGTTACCAAAGGTACACATTATACTGCATCCGTTAAGCCATTTTATGGAGGGAACCAGTATTATTTACTGGTTTATGAGGTTTACAAAGATGTCAGATTTGTGGGAGCGCCTCCTTCTTCCATTGGCAAGTTTGGTTATGATACCGATAACTGGATGTGGCCAAGGCATACAGGTGATTTCAGTGTGTTCAGGGTATATATGTCACCTGATGGGAAGCCAGCTGGTTATTCACCTGATAATATTCCCCTGAAACCAAAATACTTTTTCCCAATATCAATAAAAGGATATAAAGATGAAGATTTTGCTATGGTTATGGGTTACCCTGGCAGTACTGAACGATATATGACCTCATATGAAATTGATGAACTAATGAATATTATAAATCCAAACATGATTAAGATCAGGGGTGCCCGCCAGGAAATCATGTGGAAGGATATGCTTGCTGATGAGAAGATTATGATACAGTATGCATCAAAATATTCCGGTTCGAGTAATTACTGGAAGTACGCCATTGGACAAAATAAGGGATTGGAAGATCTAAAAATCAAGGAGAAAAAAAAGGAGGAGGAAAAAGCATTCATGGCCTGGGTTAATTCAAATCCATCCAGAAAAGATGCATACGGTGATGCTCTGGGTCTTATAAAGCTAGCAGTTGCCGCAAGAGAAGAACAATCAATTGCCATTCAGTATATTAAAGAATGTTTTCAACGCGGAAGCGAAATCATATCTTTTGCTGATAGCATCAGGTCATTATATGATGCTTTGAAAGATGGAGACCAGGAAAAGATTGATAAAGCAGTCAGCAAAGCCCGTACAAAAAAAGACAATTTTTTTAAAGATTACAATGCTCCTACCGATTTGAAAGTTGTTAAAGTAATGCTGAAAATATTCATGGAAGATATTCAGCCCGAATATCAGCCGGAATATCTGAAACGGGTCAAAGAAAAATATAATGCCGATTATGAAAAATTTGTTGATCAGATGTTCGCAAAATCGCTATTTGCAGATGAAACAAAAGTCGGTGATTTTCTGGATAATCCATCAAAAAAAGTCCTTGATAAAGATCCTGCATTCCAGGCAGCTCTTTCCATAAATCAGAAACTCAGCGAGCTGGAAAAGCAGATATCACCTATGAAAATTCAACTTGCAAAGGGCAGTAAAAAATATATTGCAGGCTTGATGGAAATGTATCCGGATAAAATATTCTATCCCGATGCTAATTTCACAATGAGGCTCACCTATGGCAATGTCAGTGATTACTATCCCCGGGATGCTGTTCAATACGATTATGTAACTACCCTCAGTGGAGTGATGGAAAAGGAGGATCCGGATAATTATGAATTTATCGTTGATACGAAATTGAAGGAACTTTATTCAAAAAAAGATTATGGGGTATATGGTGAGGATGGCGAAATGGTAGTATGTTTCACAACCGATAATGATATCACAGGTGGAAATTCGGGCAGTCCGGTATTGAATAGCAGTGGCGAACTGATCGGGATTGCTTTCGATGGCAACTGGGAAGCCATGAGCGGTGATATCATATTTGAGCCGGAATTGCAGAAATGCATTAATGTGGATATCCGTTATGTACTATTTATAATTGATAAATTTGCCGGTGCAACAAACCTGATAAAGGAAATGAAAATTGTCGAATAACTGTCAATGATATGAAAAGACTATTTCTGTTAATTATACTTACAGGATTCTTTATTTTCTTCAGAGCCAATGCTGATGAAGGAATGTGGCTGTTACCGCTGATTAATGAGTTGAATATGTCAACAATGCAGCAGATGGGATTACAGCTGACAGCAGAACAGATCTATAATGTAAATGCATCTTCCCTTAAGGATGCTATTGGCGTTCTGGATGAAACATTGTGTACTGCTGAATTGGTTTCACCGGATGGACTTCTGCTTACAAATCATCATTGTGGATTTGACGAGATTCAGTATCACAGCTCAGTAGAACACGATTACCTGACAAATGGTTTTTGGGCTATGACAAGGGAGGAAGAACTTCCAAATCCTGGTAAGACAATATCGTTCCTGATCAGGATGGAAGATGTATCAGATAGAATTAATAGTGCATTGAACGACAGTATGACCGAGGAAGCACGGAATGACAC
>CAZEKO010000047.1:0-11685 GCA_964512775.1 uncultured Bacteroides sp.
ATAGATAGATGTTAACTGAAGGCGGTAATAAAGAGGAAGCAGGATATTGGCGATTACAAAATAACCAATTAAATACCCTAAAATCATCTGCATATAGGCGAACTGAGTATCCCCCACCCATCCGGGAACTGAGACAAATGTGACGCCCGAAATTGACGTACCTATCATAGCATAGGCTACCACGTACCAGGGTGATTTCCTGCTGCCGAGGAAAAATGCAGAGTTATCGGCGTTTCTTCCCGTTAAATAAGCAATGACGAATAAAACAGAAAAATAACAGGCTATAATTAATAAAACTGTTAAAGGAGACATGGGCTGATTAATGCAGATACAAGAATAATAAAAACAATTAAAAGAAAAAATTGGTAATCATTCTATTTGATATTATTTTTGCTGCCCATAATGTATAACTATCCGTCCAGGTTACTTGAACAGGCTGTAAGGGAGTTCGCCAGGCTCCCGGGAGTGGGAAATAAAACCGCCCTGCGACTTGTATTGCATCTTCTCAAACAGCCAAAAGAAGAAGTTGAAATTTTCGGTCAGACTCTTATCCAGTTAAGGAATAATATTAAACACTGTAAAGTTTGCCGGAATATTTCAGATACCGAAACCTGCCAGATATGCTCAAGTCCATCGAGGGATCACCAGACTATTTGTGTTGTTGAGAATATCAGTGATGTGATGTCAATTGAAAATACACAGCAATATTCAGGTGTTTATCATGTACTGGGAGGCATAATTTCCCCGATGGAGGGTGTTGGTCCGGCTGATCTGTTTATTGATGCACTCGATGAGAGAGTATCTTCAGACAATATTAAAGAGGTTATTCTTGCCCTAAGCACCACTATGGAAGGTGATACAACAAATTTTTATATTTATAAAAGGCTGAGCAAATATCCGGTGAAAATAACAACCCTGTCAAGGGGTGTCGCAATAGGAGACGAACTTGAGTATGCAGATGAAATAACTCTTGGCCGGTCAATTATTAACCGCACTCTTTTTATAACAACACTTAAAGATTCAAAACAGGAAAAGAAATAAGATTAATATAAAATGGAAATTCAGAATAAAAAGTATGTGATTGACGAAGTGCCTGTGCTGGCTCTGGTTAAAAAGTACGGGACACCTTTATATGTATACGATACATCAAAGATGAGATCACAATACAAAAGGCTTCAGAAGGCGTTCCGTAACACCAATATCCGGATTTATTATGCCTGCAAAGCCCTGACGAATATTAATATTCTGCGCTTTTTTCGTGATCTGGGTTCAGGACTTGATGCGGTATCCATCCAGGAGGTGCGCCTTTCTCTGCTGGCGGGTTTCAATCCAAAAGACATTCTTTATACGCCAAACTGCGTTTCCCTTGATGAAATTGATGAAGCTGTAGAATTGGGTGTAAGAGTTAATATCGATAATATTTCTATCCTGGAACAGTTTGGAATTAAATACGGATCATCTGTCCCAATATGTATCAGGATTAATCCGCATATAATGGCCGGGGCTAACCATAAAATCTCAACAGGGCATATTGATTCAAAATTTGGCATCTCAATATACCAGATGCCACATGTTGAGAGGATTATTCAGACAAATGGAATGAAAGTGGAAGGACTGCACATGCATACCGGTTCAGATATCCTTGATGTAGATGTATTTCTGAAAGGTGTCGAGATTCTCCTGGAAACAGCGAAGAATTTACCCGACCTTGATTATATTGATATCGGCAGCGGATTCAAGGTAGCTTACCACCCTGATGATATCTTTACTGACGTTGATGCCTTTGGAAAAAGTTTATCAAAACAGTTTAACCAGTTTTGTAAAGAATATGGAAAAGAGCTGACCCTTATTTTCGAACCCGGGAAGTTCCTGGTTAGTGAAGCAGGATATTTTATTGCCAGGGTGAATGTGGTCAAGCAAACTTTATCCACAGTTTTTGCCGGACTGGATACCGGTATGAATCACCTGATAAGACCGATGTTCTATGATGCATACCACCAGATAATAAATGTTTCCAAGACTGACGGCAAAACGAGAATCTATACAGTAGTTGGCTATATTTGTGAGACAGATACCTTTGGCTGGAACAGGAAAATAACTGAAATCAGTGAAGGTGATTACCTGGCTTTCCTGAATGCGGGAGCTTATTGTTTTACCATGGCTTCAAATTATAATTCACGTTACAAACCAGCTGAAGTCATGATCCATAAGAAAAAGGATTACCTGATAAGGCAAAGGGAAAATTTTGACGATCTGACACGAAACCAGGTGATACTCGAAGAATTATTCTAGAAAATCTGTTACAGGTACTCCGGGTCTGATAAGCCAATCAATAATAAACCGGCAAATGTCTGTAGACCTTTCAATAATTATCGTTAACTACAATGTTAAATATTTCCTTGAGCAGTGCCTTCATGCTGCAAGGAAAGCTTCACAGAATATATCCTCTGAAATATTTGTCGTTGATAACAATTCTGTTGATGGTTCCTGTGCAATGATCAGGGAAAAATTCCCCGAAGTACATCTTATCGAAAATGATCAAAATCTGGGATTTTCCAAAGCAAATAACCAGGCAATAAGGTTGGCTGCAGGCAGTTATATTTTGCTGCTTAATCCGGATACTGTTATTGAAGAAGATACTCTTAAAAAATGCCTGGATCATATGGAAAAGAATCCTGATGCAGGCGCCCTTGGTGTCAAGATGATCGATGGTAAAGGGAATTTCCTTCCTGAATCAAAGAGATCGTTCCCTGTCCCACGTATTGCCTTTTATAAGATGTTTGGTCTTTCATGGCTTTTCCCAAAATCCAGGGTATTTTCGAGGTACCACCTGGGATATCTCGATGAGAATCAAATTCATAATGTTGAAGTGCTTCCGGGAGCTTTTATGATGCTCAGGAAAACAGCAATTGACAAGGTTGGTCTTCTTGATGAAGACTTCTTTATGTACGGAGAGGATATTGATATCTCTTACCGTTTGATTAAGGCAGGATACAGAAACATATACTTCCCGGAGACGACAATTATACATTATAAAGGGGAAAGTACCAGGAAGGGAAGCATGAATTATGTACTTACATTTTATAATGCCATGATAATATTTGCCAGGAAACATTTCTCACCCAGAATGGCAAAAAGTTATACTCTGCTGATCAATATAGCTATTTATTTCAGAGCTTTCCTTGCTATCGCCAGGCGGTTCCTCAAAAATATCACCATCCCGATTTTTGATGCTGCCCTTATTTACCTGGGTTTTTATATTATTAAACCAATATGGGAAAGTTATAAATTCCCCGAGGGGGGCGGGTATCCTGCTGAATATATGCACTTTGTAGTTCCAGCCTACATAATAGTCTGGATACTATCGTTGTTCTTTTCAGGTGGTTATGATCGTCCTTTCAAGCTTGGTTCGGTCATAAGAGGAATTTTAGCTGGCACCTTTATAATACTTGTCATATATGCACTGTTGCCCGAAAGTCTCCGGTACTCAAGGGCTCTTTTGCTTCTGGGTGGTGCCTGGTCGTTATTATCAGGAATATTGCTCAGGCTGTTATCACACATTTCAGGAATTCCGGGTTTTGAACTGAGTACCTCCAGGAAAAAGAGAATTATCATTGTAGGATCTTTACAGGAAGGTGAAAGAGTAGGATCCATGCTTAAGAATACTGAAATACGTCCGGAAGTCATTGGATTCGTCAGTGCCAGACCTGATACGTCCGACAGATTCCTCGGACATACAAGCCAGCTCCCTGAAATAATTAAGATAAACCGGATTGATGAGATTATATTTTGCGCATCTGATATTTCCGCACAGGCAATTATCAGCACAATGATAAGCCTTTCCGACATCCGGGTCAATTATAAAATTGCACCGCCCGAGAGCCTGTCTATCATTGGAAGCAACTCTATTAATACTGCAGGAGACTTATACCTCATCGATTTCAGCTCTATAACGAAAAGCTCCAGCAGAAGAAATAAAAGAATTTTCGACCTTATATCTTCTCTGCTATTACTGATAACCTATCCGGTTATTCTGTTCCTGGTAAAAAAACCATGGAACGGCTTTCTAAATATATTCAGAGTACTATCCGGTTCCTATACATGGATCGGCTATTATCCCTTATTTAAAAATGGTAATCCCAGTCTTCCAAAAGTCAAAAAAAGTATTCTGACTCCTTTGGATGGGCTAAAAAATCCCGATTTACCTGAAAATGCAATAGATCTGCTAAATGCAGGATATGCGAAAAACTACAATATTTTAACCGATGCCCGGATTTTATTTACCGGATTAAGGGAAATAGGTCGGAAGGTTCAGGGTAATCACTGACCATAATCTGAAGTACGGTAATATTCATTTATCAGTTAATAACTATTCTTAAAGACCAGTTATTAACCATCAGTCAAATTTATATATTTAACCTTGGTGGTATTTTGCCGAAAATTTAATACTTTAATAGAGAATTTTTTAAGAAGTCAATCGATTAAGCTATGACTAAAAAAGTACTATTGTCGCTCCTATTGTGCATGATCATTTCTTTTAGCCTTTACTCACAGGGAGAACCCAACTACAGGGAAATGTTCCTGGAAGCTGAATCCTATTTCCTTTTTGAAGAATATAATGAAGCATTGCCCCTGTATTTAAGGTTAAACGAAAAATTTCCAGAGAATGATAATATAAACTATAAAATTGGAGTATGTTATCTGAATAACTCCTATGAAAAGGAAAAAGCCATCAGTTTCCTTGAACGTGCTGTCACAGACATAAATCCTGATTATAAAGAAAATAATTTCAAAGAAACTTCGGCACCGCCTGAATCATTATTCAATCTTGGAAATGCTTACAGGATTAATAACCAGATCGATAAAGCCATCGAGACTTACCAGAAATTCAAAGAACAGTCAGATCCTGCAATTTATGATCACAAACTGGTAGATGAACAGATTAACGCATGCCATAATTATATTGATCTTAAAACCAGGCCTATCGACTTCGATATTATTAACCTTGGTGACAGGATAAATACCCGGTTTTCTGATGTTAACCCAGTTGTATCAGGTGATGAAACAAAAATGGTTTACATCCAGAAACAACAGTTTTATGATGCGGTTTACTTTTCAGAGAAGATTGATGGAGTATGGTCTTATCCAAGAAATATCATTCCCGAACTTGGTGTCGATGAAGATGCTTATCCTACATCACTTTCATATGACGGTAGTATACTTTTGATTTACCGAAGTGATAATTTCATTGGAGATCTCTACACATCAAAATTTTCAAATGGTACCTGGTCGACCCTGACTAAGCTGAACGATAATATCAATACTAAATACTGGGAATCACATGCATGTCTGACCCGGACAAATGATACACTGATCTTCACAAGTAACAGGAAGGGCGGATACGGTGGACTTGATATTTATTTTTCCAAAAAAGATGCTTCAGGTCAATGGGGAAATCCCGTCAATCTGGGACCTGTTGTTAACAGTATTTATAATGAAGAAACTCCATTTATTACCGATGATGGGAAGACACTGTATTTCAGTTCATATGGACACTATAACATGGGGGGATATGATGTTTTTTACTGCAGCCTTTTGGATGATGGATCGTGGTCTGTACCTATCAATGCGGGTTACCCGATCAATACAACAGAAGATGATATTTTCTTCCTACCTGTTCAGAACGGAATATTTGCATATTTCCCAAGATTTCTGGATAACGGCTTAGGGCGGACTGATATTTACAAGCTGGAAATATTTTCAGGCACCCATCCGCGCAAGTTCAGGATTAAAGGACTGGTCAGCTTTCCTCCTGAAGCACTAATCACAAAACCAGTCACGGTTAAGGTAATCGAGTACTTATCCCGGGATACAGTCGCTCGTACCTATGCAAATCTTGAAACCGGCGAATTCTCATTTGATGTACCTGCAGGACAGTATGATCTCCTGATACAGGGCGAGGATATTCAGGCAACTACCTCATCGGTCTTCATTCCAAAAGATTTTATCGGGAAGGAAATGGAGATGAAAACAGCCATAATGCTTGCCCTTGCAGAAAAACTCAAGGAGATGCCTCAACCGAAAATAGTAGACAAAATAAAGCTCTCAGACTCACTGTACTACGTGAAGAGTGATGATATAGTAGATATTGATATGACACTCGAAAGGAATTCTGACCTGTATGTAAGCATTTACCATGACTCGCAGTATATCGACACTGATTCATTCAGGATTGATCGCAGGAGATTTACCTATTCCTATAAGCCGGTGGCCGGGAAAAATATTTTAAAACTAAAATTGGTCGATGATGACGGCAACCTGAGCTATAAGGACGTGGTGATTGTCTATACTCCGAAAAAAGTCGTCGATGTAATCCAAAAAGTAAAACAACCTATAAAAGAATCAGTCACCGAACCAGCACCGGTACCTTCAGATAATGACCTGGTCCTCAAGCAACTCCAGAATAAATACATGCAGGAATATATCGATCAGCTTATAGATCTGACTGATAATGAAGCGCTTAAGAATACATTATCTAACCTGGACCCTGGTAAAGAAAATATTTCCAGCCTGCAGGACTTGTACGATTATCTGATGAAAAACACTGAGACTGGAGGATATGAAGGCCAGGTAGTCAATAATCTTTTTACAAGGCTTTCACAAAGGACAGAATTGCTTAATCTTGTTGACAACCTTACCAAACTCGCAACAGGAGGACTCAAACAGGCTCTGGATGATCTTGATCCGAAAAAGGAAAATCTCAGGAATCCTGTGGACCTTATGAATTATCTGTTGAAAAATGCTGATACATATAGTTATACCAGGGCAGATGCCTTGTATCTTCTTTTCGATTACCTTGAAACAGAAGATCTTAATGAAATAATGAAAATTCTTATTGGTACAGCAAGTGGTCCCCTTCAGGAATTATTAATCAGGCTGAATCTTAAAGACGCCGGAATTGAAAATATTAATGACCTGTTCAATTATCTTCTTGCACAGGCAAAATATAACAATTATACAGAGTCTGACGTAATCAAGCTCTTTCTTAATCTTTTAAATGTCCTTGACAGGCAGGAGCTCATCAAAAAAATCGAACCTTCTCAAATTCAAGCCTCACAGGTTACTTTGGAGAAAAAATCCGGTCTGGTATATTATCTTTCTGGCGCCGGATTATTAATTATTCTGTTAATAATTATTTTCCTGATAAGAAGGAAAAATAATAAGAAAAAACAGGGACAGGAAGCTTAAAAGGGATTATATCACAATTTTTATTCTTAAATTTGCTATACTACCATTAAACCAGCTAACTGATGAAAAAGATCCTGACCCTCATAACAGTATGTTTCCTGGTAATATTCACATCTTATTCACAACAATATCAGGAAGTTCTGAAAACCATATTTCTGGATGCAGAATTTTTTCTGATGGATGAATCTTATGCAGATGCTTTAGTAGAATATCAGAAATTATTACCAAGAGGATATGAAAATAACGCAAACATCAATTACAGGATAGGTGTATGTTACCTGAACATGCCAGGTGAGAAAGCGAAGGGTATCCCATATCTTGAGAAAGCTGTAACAAATGTTACTTCCAAATACCAGGAAGGAATATTTAAAGAAACACGGGCACCTTATGATGCATGGCTTTACCTGGGAAATGGCTACAGGATAACAAACCAGCTGGATAAAGCAGTGCAGGCATACCAGAAATATAAAGAGCTTCTTAAGGATGAAAAATCCGAAATGTCGAAATATGCAGATCAGCAAATAGTTGCCTGCAACAATGCAAAGAAGGCACAGGAAAATCCCGTTTACGTTATTCAGAATAACCTGGGAGATATTATTAATACACCATTTTCTGATTTTAATCCTGTAGTTTCGGCAGATGAAAATGTTATGGTCTTTATGACTGCTTTGAAGTTTTACAATGCCCTGAAATACGCAAAGAAGGTAGACGGGAAATGGACCGAACCGATCAATATCACACCTGAGATACAATCTGATGGGAACCAATATGCGAATAGCCTGTCAAAAGACGGAACTCAATTATTCCTGAATATCGAAGATAATTTCAACAGTGATATAATGTTTTCTAAATATCAGAATGGCAGGTGGGATAAATCTGAACTACTGAATAAAAATATTAATACGAAGTTCTGGGAGTCACATGCTTCGATATCTCCTGACGGGGAATCTCTTTTCTTTACAAGTAATAAAAAAGGCGGGTTTGGGGAGATGGATCTTTATGTAGCCCACAAAGGTGCGAACGGCGATTGGGGACAATCTCAAAATCTTGGGCCTGCCCTTAACACTGAGCTGAATGAAGACCATCCTTTCCTTTCTGAAGATGGGAAGGTCCTGTATTTCGCATCACAGGGGCATTTTAATATCGGGGGATATGATATTTTCAAATCAGAACAAATAGCGGATGGCTCCTGGGCAAAACCCATAAATCTCGGTTACCCGTTAAATACCACCGACGATGACCTCTTTTTCTTTCCTTCCGGAAATGGTAAATACGGTTATCAGGCAAGATTTGCTGATGATAATTTCGGTTTAAGGGATATATACAGATTCGAGATATTTGAATCTGAGTCTGAATATCTTGCGGCACTCAAGCAGATTTCTGAAGAATTAACCAAACCAATAGTTGAAGAAGTCGCTGAGGTGAAAGGAGAAGGGTTGAAAGAAGTTGGTCAAGAATTGAAGGAAGAAGTGAAGCAAGAAGTAACCGAAGAAAAGGTGGAAGAAGTTAAACCTGAAGCTGAACTTAAGATTGTATTTCTGAGAGCGATATTTTTTGATTTTGATAAATTCTCACTCACAAACCAGGCTAAAACTACACTTGATAACCTGACCGATATCATGAAGTTGTTTCCTGAAATGCATATTGTTGCTATTGGTCATACGGATGCAATTGGTACTGATGCTTATAATATGAATCTTTCAGCAAAAAGGGCTGACAGCGCTGTTGGCTACCTGAAAACCAAAGGTGTTGAAGCCGGAAGACTTCAGATTAAAGCTCTTGGAGAGACCGAACACATTGCTATAAATCAAAATCCCGATGGCTCCGATAATCCCGAAGGACGTAAACTGAACAGAAGGGTTGAATTTAAGGTCATTAAGCCCGACCTTCCCAATGTAAAAATTGAGCCTATACCGGTGCCTGATAAGCTGAAAATAAAATAAAGGTGAAAAGGATCCTGATCATTATTGCACTGTCATGTCTGTTTTTTCCCAGGTTATCTGCTCAGGAAATAACTGATCCTGAAGAACTGTTTTCAGAAGGTGAATTCTTTTTCCTCGCTGAGGAATACCAGGAGGCTCTTTATTATTACCTCCAGCTGCTGGACAAATACCCCGATAATGTCAATTTCAATTTTAAAGCGGGGATGACCTATCTTCAAATTCCTGGACAGGAGCACAGAGCTATACCTTACCTTGAAAAAGCAATTACTCAGACCAGTATTAAATATAAGAAACGATTATATACAGAATCAAATGCTCCTCACTATGCTTACTATTATCTCGGTAATGCATATCGGATTAACAATGAACTTGACAAAGCACTGGATACTTACCAGACCTTTATGGACTCAAAAGATTTTGAGGGAAACTATAATCTGAATATTGTTGAAACTGAGGTCAGGGCCTGCGAAAGGGCCAAAATCATCCAGGATGTGCCAATAAATCTTCAGAAGACCCGGCTTGAACCACCCATTAACTCTGAAACCGACAACTATGCAGCAGTACTCTCAGCCGATGGTAATACTATGATTTTTATTACACAGCAGAAATTCTATGATGCTATACATTTATCCAGGAAAGTCAACGGAATCTGGACAGAACCTGAGGTACTAAATCCACAGGTAGGATCTGACGGAGACATGTATCCCACATCTTTAAGCAGTGATGGCACCGAGTTGTATCTTGTAAAAAGAACTGATACTAATGATGACATTTATTTGAGTGTCCTTTCCGGTCTTTTCTGGTCCAAAGCCCAACCCCTGAATGAAAATATCAATACCAGGACTAATGAGACACACGCCAGCATTTCCGGCGATGGGCAAACACTTTATTTTACCAGCGACAGGCGCGGGGGGTATGGAAAACTTGACATTTACAGGTCACAGCGATTGAATAACAATGAATGGGGTCCGGCGATAAACATGGGTACTATGATAAACACTGACCTTGATGAAGAGACACCTTTCATAACCCTGGATGGTAAACGGTTATATTTCAGCTCAAAGGGACATTTCAATATGGGTGGCTATGATATATTCTTCACTGACCTGCTTGAGGATAATACCTGGAATGATGCAATTAACATAGGATTTCCTTTAAATACTACAGGCGACGATCTGTTCTATTTTCCTGTTGAAAATGGAGAAAAAGCATACTTTGCAATCAGAGACAAAGAAGAACCATTCGCCTCGGATATTTATTATGTCGAAATCCTTGAAAGAGGTGCGTTTAACGCCGGTTTGCTGGGACCTTCCCTTTTCAGGGAAGATTTTAACCTGAAGGTTATTGATATGAATACCCAGGATACCCTTATAATTAATTTTAATCACAATCTCAACCGCTTCTCGGTTACGCAACCTTCCGGAAATTACAAGACCATTATAGAAAAATAATACTTACCTTAAAAACACCTCTTCAAATGGTTTTTCTTGAAGGAGAAAAGATCATACTAAGGGCTATGGAACCTTACGATCTTGATAATCTGTACATGTGGGAAAACGATACTGAAAACTGGTTTATCAGCCAAACCAGAGCTCCATATTCGAAACATATCCTCCGGCAGTTTATTGATGAATCCCAAAAAGATATTTATGAAATCAGGCAAATGCGATTAATGATCACTCTTAAATCAGACGGTCATGATGAGAAATTAACAGTTGGAGCAATTGATCTGTTTGATTTTGACCCATTTCACAGGAGAGCTGGAATAGGAATACTTGTGGCAAAAAAGGAGTTCCGCCGTCAGGGCATAGCCTCCGAAGCTCTTTCTCTCCTCATCGATTATGCTTTTAGAGTACTGGGGTTACATCAACTGTATTGTAATGTTGTTAGGGGAAATGAGGCCAGCTATAATCTTTTTATCAAATCGGGATTCCAGGTGGCCGGAGAAAAAAAAGACTGGCTCCGGGGGACAGATTCATGGACAAATGAATATTTATTGCAGTTGATCAATCCTCACTATTAAGAACCGGATAGTCAGGGATCTCTTCAAGAAACTGATATTTTCCCTGGCCTTTAAGATATCTGCAGCAATAATGATTAATTCCGTTAGTAACAATCAGGTATGGAACATTGAACTTAAGATTATACAATGCTATCTGATCAAAAACACCCTGATTTACTTTAATGCCCGGAGCTTTACATTCAACCATAAGGACTGGAACACCCATGCGGCTATAGACCAGAATATCTGAACGCTTTGACATCCGGTTGTATTTAAATTGTTTTTCCAGTGCAATCAATGCTACAGGATAAGATTTTTCGTTTATCAAATAACGGATAAAATTCTGCCTGACCCACTCTTCAGGTGTCAGTACTATATACTTATGCCTGATCTCATCAAAAATCAGATTTCTTCCACCTTCAGATTTTAACTTAAAAGAATAAGTTGGTAAATTTAGGCTGTCCATTTAGCGGTCACATCAGTAATACAAAT
>CAZEKO010000048.1:0-11640 GCA_964512775.1 uncultured Bacteroides sp.
TCACTTTTATATCTGAAAGTAATTCTTCCCTTTGAAAGGTCATAGGGTGACATTTCAACCTTAACGCGGTCTCCAGGAAGAAGTTTAATATAATGCATCCTCATTTTACCTGAAATATGAGCAGTAATGGTATGCCCATTCTCCAGTTCAACCCTGAACATAGCGTTCGAAAGGGCCTCGGTAATAGTTCCATCTTGTTCAATTGAAGGTATTTTGACCATTCAAGTTATGTATTAAAAATTTGTCGTCAATTAATATTTAAAGTCTCTTCAATGAACCTGTAAGTGGACAAAATTAAAGGTTCCCGTTTTTTTATTGCAACAGCCAGTTCAAAGTGCGCCGATGGCTTGTTATCCCTGGTTTTGATTGTCCATCCATCAGAATCCTGAAGGATATATCTTGAACCCATATTGATCATTGGTTCAAGGCAAAGTACCATGCCGGATGTAAGCCTGATGCCGGCACCTTTTTTTCCATAGTTGGGTACCTCAGGTTCTTCATGAAGGTCCTTTCCCAAACCATGGCCAACCATTTCTCTTACAACCGAATAACCTGCATTTTCAGCATATTGCTGGATTGCAGAACTTATATCACCAAGCCGGTTGCCATCTACGGCTTTCTCAATCCCCTTAAACAATGATTCCTTTGTAGAGTTTACCAGTTTCTTTGTTTCATCATCTACCTCTCCAACCTCGAATGTATATGCTGAATCACCAAAAAAACCATTCAACTTTACACCACAATCGATCGAGATAATATCTCCATCTTTAAGAGCATAGGATGAAGGTATACCATGAACGACTTCACTATTGACGGAAGTGCAGAGTGTTTTCGGGAAACCATTATACCCGAGAAATGCCGGAACTCCTTTATGATCCCGGATATATTCCTCTGCAAACCTGTCCAGTTCCAGTGTTGTTATCCCCGGTTTTATCATCTTTGCAAGCTCTCCAAGTGTTCTCGACACCAGGAGATTGCTGGCCGATAATAACTCCAGTTCTTCATTTGTTTTCAGGTTTATCATCAATGAACGCTCTATGAAAAATTATATAGCTGACACACTGCCAGTTCTTCCTTTGATCCTGCCGGATTTCATTAGCCCATCGTAATGCCGCATCAGTAAATGACTTTCAATTTGCTGTAAAGTATCCAGCACCACACCAACAAGAATCAATAATGAAGTCCCACCAAAAAATGATGCAAATGATGAAGCGACGCCAGCTAATCTTGCAAAAGCCGGTAAAATTGCAATGAATGCAAGAAATATAGATCCTGGAAGTGTTATCCTTGACATAACAGAGTCAAGGAATTCCATTGTTTTTCTTCCCGGTTTGACACCCGGAATAAATCCTCCGTTCCTCTTCATATCTTCAGCCATTTGCTGAGGATTTATCGTAATAGCTGTATAGAAATAAGTAAATGCGACAATAAGAATGGCGAATACAAAATTATACCAGAAGCCGGTAAAATTTGCAAAAGCGGCAACGAAACCTGTCAGATTATCAGATTTTGCAAATCCGGCAATGGTAAGTGGAATGAACATCAGTGCCTGTGCAAAAATAATTGGCATAACTCCGGCAGCGTTTACCTTCAGGGGGATATACTGCCTTACTCCTCCAAACTGTTTATTTCCGACAATTCTTTTTGCATATTGGACCGGTATTCTCCTTGTCCCCTGAACGAGAAGTATTGTAAACATGAAAACAACAAAAAGAATGACTATTTCAACAAGGAAAGCAACGAGGCCTCCACCCTGTTGTTCGAGTCTTGCACCGAATTCCGCAACACTTGCGAAGGGCAAACGTGCAATGATGCCAATCATAATTATAAGTGAAATACCGTTCCCGATCCCCCGGTCGGTGATCCTCTCACCCAGCCACATAACGAACATTGTTCCGGCTGTCAGGATAATAACCGACGGTATTGTGAACATAGTACCTTTTATAACAAAGGCTGAGGCAGGGATCTGGGCATGAAGGTTTGCCAGGTAACTGGGCGCCTGCAGAACCAGGATAAAGACAGTAAGGTACCTTGTGATCTGGTTCATTTTTCGCCGGCCACTTTCGCCTTCTTTTTGAAGACGCTGAAAGTATGGAACGGCTATGGTCAGTAACTGCACAACAATTGATGCAGAGATATATGGCATTATCCCCAGTGCAAAAATAGAAGCATTTGAGAATGCTCCTCCCGAAAACATATCGAGCAATCCAAGAACACCCTGGGAGGTCTGGGCTTTAAGCCCGGCAAGCTGGTTCGGATCTATCCCCGGAAGGGTGATAAATGATCCAAGCCTGTATACAAGAAGGATACCAAGAGTATAGAGGATTCTTTTGCGAAGATCTTCAATCTTCCATATGTTTTTCAAAGTCTCTATAAATGCTCTCATCCAATTATATTTTTTCTATGGTTCCACCCAGGTCTTCAATAGCTTTCTTTGCAGATTCAGAGAATGCATGAGCCCTTACATCAAGTTTTGAGGTAAGTTTTCCATCCCCCAGGATTTTGACCAACTTGTTCTTGGAAATTAATCCTGCAGCCTGCATAGTCTCAGGATCTATATTGGAAATTCCTTTCTTATCTGCAAGCTCCTGAAGAGTGCCTATATTGATAGCTTTATATTCCTTTCGGTTTAAATTTTTAAATCCGAACTTCGGAATTCTCCGTTGTAATGGCATCTGGCCACCTTCAAAACCAAAGTTTTTTGAATACCCCGTTCTGGCTTTTTGGCCTTTATGTCCACGGCATGATGTTCCTCCTCTTCCGGAGCCCTGCCCTCTTCCCCGTCGTCTGTCTTTTCCTAATGAGTCCTTTGCAGGTTTTAATTGATATAGTTCCATATTTGGTTAATATCTTTATAAATTATTATCCTTCTACATTTACCAGGTGTTTTACCTTGTTTACCATTCCCAGTATCTGGGGGGTAGCTTCAACTTCAACGCTTTTATGCATTTTTGTCAGTCTAAGGGCATCAAGAGTTCTCTTTTGCCTTGGCGTACTGCCAATCCTGCTTCTGACCTGTGTTATTTTAATTTTCACCATTTGTGTAATTTTATTACAAGTCTAACCATTGAATATTTTTTCCAGTTTCATGCCCCTCTGATCTGATACCATATATGCATCTCTCAGTTCAAGCAGGGCTAACATGGTTGCCTTGACAAGGTTATGGGGATTTGATGATCCTTTCGATTTTGCCAGTACATTTTTTACTCCAACACTTTCCAGTACAGCACGCATAGCGCCACCTGCTTTAACACCTGTTCCCCCGGAAGCAGGTTTTAAAAATACCCTTGCTCCGCCATATTTTGCCGTTTGCTCATGAGGGATTGTTCCTTTATATATCGGAACCCTGATCAGGTTTTTCTTGGCATCTTCAATACCCTTTGCAATAGCTGTTGTGACTTCACTTGCTTTACCAAGGCCATGCCCAACAATGCCATCTTCATTACCAACCACAACAATGGCAGAGAAGCTGAAAGTTCTGCCTCCTTTGGTTACCTTGGTAACACGCTGAATGCTGACCAACCGGTCCTTGAGTTCAAGATCGCTTGTTTTAACTTTTCTTATATTGGTTGTCATATTAGATTAGAATTTAAGTCCTCCTTCTCTGGCACCTTCTGCCAATTGTTTAACACGACCGTGATACAGATATCCGCCACGATCGAATACAACGTTGCTGATCCCTTTAGATATGGAAATTTCCGCAATAAGTTTACCGACGAGCTTTGCCTGTTCTGTCTTTTTTAAGCCTGTTGCCTTTTCTGCAATCTCTTTATTCCTTGAAGATGCCGATGCAAGGGTCACCCCTGCAATATCGTCTATCAACTGAACATAGATCTGCTTGTTGCTTTTGAATACAGACATCCTGGGTCTTTCATTGGTCCCGGAGATTTTTTGCCTGATTCTCAATCTTTTTCGTAACCTGCTTTCCTGTTTACTTAAGGCCATTTTTAATTATAATTACAGATATTAAACACTTGCAGCTTTACCGGCTTTCCTGCGAAGCTGCTCATTTACAAATTTAATGCCACTACCTTTATAAGGTTCTGGTGGGCGTAAAGAACGGATCTTTGCCGCCACATGACCGAGCAACTGCTTATCGGCGGACTTCAGTGTTATTATCGGATTTGCCCGGCGTTCCGTTTTAGTTTCCACCTTTACTTCGGGTGGCAATTCTATGATCACATTATGAGAAAATCCAAGGCTCATTTCCAGTTTTTGTCCCTTTGCTTCGGCCCTGAAACCTATGCCAACAAGTTCCTGTTGAATTACGTAACCTTTTGAAACTCCAATAATCATGTTATTGACCAGAGCACGGTATAATCCATGCATAGCTTTATGTTGTTTCTGCTCTGACGACCTTGAGAAAATGATCTCTTTACCGTTGATTTCAACTTTAATATCTTTATTTATCTGTTGTTCAAGCTCCCCAAGAGGGCCCTTAACCTTTACCAGATTATTATCGACAGTTACGGTGACTGCGTCTGGTATTTCAATAGGTAGATTTCCAATTCTTGACATAAATAACCTCCTGATTAATTAACATAACAGAGGACTTCACCTCCTATTTTCAACTGCCTGGCCTCCTTATCAGTTATCACACCCCTGGATGTTGAAAGAATGGCAATGCCAAGTCCGTTTAACACCCTGGGCATTTCTTCTACACTGGCATATTTTCTGAGGCCGGGCCGGCTTACCCGCGTAAGCTCCTTAATTGCCGGGGCTTTGGTTTGCGGATGATATTTTAAAGCGATTTTTATCTTCCCCTGCTTTTCGTCTTCCTCAAACTTATAACTCAGTATATATCCTTTCTCAAAAAGAATTTTTGTGATTTCCTTTTTCATACTTGAAGCTGGAATTTCCACAACCTTATGTTTTGCCATTACAGCATTTCTGATTCTGGTCAAATAATCTGATATCGGATCCGTTGCCATTTAAATAGAATTTTTAATTGTATTAAATTTTACTACCAGCTAGCTTTTGTGATACCCGGAATGAGTCCGGCAGCAGCCATTTCCCTGAATGTAATCCTGCTGACACCAAATTGTCTCATATATCCTTTGGGTCTGCCGGTTAATTTGCATCTGTTATGCAAGCGGTTAGGATTTGAATTCCTGGGCAATCTGCTTAACCCTATATAATCACCGGAAGCTTTCAGCTTGGCTCTTTTTTCTGCAAATCTGTCGACAAGCATCTGCCTTCTGACCTCCCTGGCTTTCATTGATTCCTTTGACATACTTTTATTCTTTTATTCTTTATTATTTCTTAAATGGTAATCCAAATTCCCTGAGAAGTGCAAGTCCTTCTTCATCCGTTCTGGCAGTAGTAATAAAGGTAATTTCCAAACCCATAATCTTGCTGATTTTGTCTATATCAATCTCAGGAAAAATAATCTGTTCTGTTATTCCCAGAGTATAGTTCCCACGTCCATCGAATTTTGTATTTACGCCTTTGAAATCCCTGATTCTTGGTAAACTTGCGTTTATAAACCTTTCAAGAAATTCATACATTTTTTCCCTTCGCAGGGTAACTTTGACTCCAATAGGCATTTTTTTCCTCAGCTTAAAATTAGATATGTCTTTTTTCGACATGGTCTGAACAGCCTTTTGCCCGCTTATCATAGTCAGCTCTTCCTGAGCGACATCAATCAGTTTCTTGTCTGCCACCGCCAGGCCAACACCCTGATTTATCACTATTTTGGTAAGCTTTGGTACCTGCATAATGGATTTGTATCCAAACTCTTTCATAAGTGCAGGGATAACTTCTCCGGTATATTTCTTTTTTAAATCAGTTATGTATTTCATTATTTTAGTTCCTCCCCTGATTTTTTAGCATATCTAACCAGTTTTCCTTTACTGTTCTGTTTTCTTCCAATCCTTGTTGGGCCTCCCTTTGCAGGGTCCACTGGCAGTAAATTAGAAATATGTATAGGCGCTTCCTTTTTGATGATTCCTCCCTGAGGATACTGGGCATTTGGTTTGGTATGCTTTGCTACCATGTTTATCCCTTCAACAATTGCCTTTTTTTGTTTGATCAGAATATCCAGTACTCTTCCCTGCTGGCCCCTATATTCTCCGGTTATTATGTAAACCGTATCTCCTTTCTTAATATGAAATTTGTTACCCATCGGAAATGATTTAATGATTAAATTACTTCGGGAGCCAATGAGATGATCTTCATATATTTATCTCTCAATTCCCTTGCAACCGGTCCAAAAATACGTGTTCCTCGTAATTCATCCAGGTTGTTAAGCAGGACGACTGCATTATCATCGAAGCGTATATAAGATCCGTCAGGTCTTCTTACCTCTTTCCGGGTGCGAACCACCACGGCTTTTGAAACGGTCCCCTTTTTTACTTCGCTTGCGGGGAGTGCACTTTTAATGGATACTACAATAGTATCTCCTATGGTCGCATATCTCTTTTTGGTTCCCCCAAGAACCCGGATACAAAGGACCTCTTTTGCTCCGCTGTTATCTGCAACCGCCAGTCTGCTTTCTTGCTGTATCATTGTTATTTAGCTCTTTCGATGATTTCTATCAGTCTCCAGTTCTTAAGTTTGCTCAATGGTCTTGTTTCCATTATCTTAACGGTATCCCCTTCATTACAGGAATTTGCTTCATCATGGGCTATAACCTTTGATGTCTTGTTAACAAATTTCCCATAAATGGGGTGTTTAACCTTACGTTTGACAGCAACAACAATGGATTTTTCCATTTTGTTACTGACAACTATACCAATCTTTTCCCTTCTGATTTTCCTGGATTCCATTGTAATTAACTTTTCTCTGTTTTTAATCCGGTTAAGTTTTTCCTTTTATTAATTTCTGTCTTGATCCTTGCAATATTCCTCCTTGACTCCATAATTTTCATAGGATTATCAAGAGGAGATATAGCATGATTCAATCTCAGGCGAAGGAGATAATCTTTTTCGTTATCAAGCCTTTCGCTTAATTCCTTATCCGTCAATTCGATAAGTTCAGTATTTTTCATAGTCAATTAATTTATTCTTCAAAATCACGCCTGGTAATAATTCTGGTATGGAAAGGAAACTTTCCTGCTCCAAGGCGCAAAGCTTCAAGTGCAATGACTGGGGCAACTCCCTCAACCTCCAAAATAATACGTCCAGGTGTAATTGGCGCCACAAATCCTTCCGGTGCTCCTTTTCCTTTCCCCATTCTTACCTCAGCTGGTTTCTTTGTAATAGGTTTATCTGGAAATATCCTGATCCACAATTGTCCTTCCCTTTTCATATGTCTTGTGACAGCCTGCCTGGCGGCTTCAATTTGTCTGCCAGTCAACCAGCATTGATCCAATGCCTTAATGCCAAATGATCCGAATGCAAGCTGGTTGCCCCGCTGAGCATTACCTTTCATTTTGCCTTTCTGCTGTCTTCTGTATTTTGTTTTCTTTGGCTGTAGCATTCTTATAAATTTTGTCTGAATTTATTTTCTCCTTTTCTTAAAACCTCCGCCACTCCTGGGCTTTGAACTCTTTGCCCCTATATTCGGGGACAGGTCCCGCTTACCAAAGACTTCACCGATGCAAATCCAGACCTTAATGCCAATCAGACCGACCTTTGTTTTTGCCGGTGTACTTGCATAATCTATATCTGCCCGCAGAGTGTGCAAAGGAATACGGCCTTCCTTTAAGGTCTCGGTACGGGCCATTTCGGCCCCGCCAAGCCTGCCTGAAACCTGTATTTTAATTCCTTCGGCACCCATTCTCATTGTGGAAGCGATCGCCATTTTTATAGCTCTTCTGTAAGAGATCTTACCTTCAATCTGTCGTGCAACATTGTTGGCAACAATGGTTGCATCAAGTTCCGGACGTTTAACTTCGTAAATATTAATCTGAACTTCCTTTTTAGTAATTTTTTTTAACTCCTCCTTAAGTTTATCAACTTCCTGTCCGCCTTTCCCGATAATTATTCCTGGCCGTGCTGTATTAACAGTAACTGTAATAAGTTTAAGTGTTCTTTCGATTATAATTTTCGAAATGCTTGCTTTTGCCAGTCGAGCATTGAGATATTCCCTAATCCTGTTATCTTCAATCAGTTTTGATGAATAATCATTGCCTCCGTACCAGTTGGAATCCCAACCTTTTATTATACCAAGCCGGTTTGCTATTGGATTTGCTTTCTGTCCCATTTAGTTTTCAGTTTGTTTCTCTACGTTTTTATTTAAATTTTCCAGAATCACCGTGACATGATTTGAGCGTTTTCTTATCCTGTGAGCCCTTCCCTGGGGAGCAGGACGAAAACGTTTGAGTGTCCGGCCCTGATCTACCCTGATTTCACTGACGATCAGATTGCTTTCCTCAATTCTTACTCCCTCATTTTTATTCTGCCAGTTTGATATGGCTGAGAGCATCAATTTCTCAAGATCTTTTGAGGCATACTTTGGAGTATATTTGAGGATATCAAGGGCTTTATTTACTTCCTGCCCACGTACAAGGTCTGCGACAAGCCGCATTTTCCTTGGTGAAATTGGACAGTTTCGCAAAATTGCAAAATATTTTTTGGCTCTCTCCTCTTTATTCTTGTCTGCTGTATTTCTTTTCCTGGATCCCATTATTTAACAATTTGTAGTTAAACATAATTATCTGGCCTTGCCGCCATGCCCCCTGAAAATTCTGGTAGGAGCAAATTCACCCAGTTTATGGCCGACCATATTTTCAGTTACGTATACCGGGATAAATTTATTTCCATTATGAACGGCGATAGTATGGCCAACTAAATCGGGTGAAATGACTGATCTTCTTGACCATGTTTTTATAACTGATTTTTTACCCGATTCATTCATCTCGAGCACTCTTTTTTCAAGCTTATAATCGATAAACGGACCTTTTTTCAGTGAACGACTCATACACAAATCTTTTAATGATTATTTTTTCCTTCTTTCAATGATGTACTTATTGGAATCTTTTTTCTTTGATCTGGTCTTAAATCCTTTCGCCAGCAATCCTTTCCTTGACCTGGGATGTCCTCCTGAAGCTTTTCCTTCACCGCCACCCATAGGATGATCGACTGGATTCATTGCTACTCCTCTTGTTCTTGGCCGTCTTCCCAGCCATCTTGAACGGCCTGCTTTGCCTGATTTTTCGAGGTCATGATCCGGATTTGATACACTCCCGACAGTTGCTTTGCATGTGGTAAGAACCATCCTGGATTCACCGGACGGCAGTTTTATGATTGCATGCTTCCCGTCTCTTGAGGTTAATTGTGCAAATGAACCTGCACTTCTGGCAAGATTGCCTCCCTGGCCAGGTTGTAATTCGATGTTGTGGACTATGGTACCAAGAGGAAGTTCACCCAGCGTCAGTGAATTACCTACTTCAGGAGGAACTCCGTTACCCGAAATAATCTGTTGCCCTACCTTTAATCCATTAGGAGCAAGTATATATCTTTTCTCACCGTCTTCATAGACCACAAGCGCAATCCTGGAGGACCGGTTGGGATCATATTCAATAGTTTTAACAGTCGCCGGCATACCATCCTTATTCCTGTGGAAATCTATGATCCTATATCTCTTTTTATGCCCTCCACCAATATATCGCATAGTCATTCTTCCCTGATTATTCCTGCCTCCAGATTTTTTCACTGGTTGAAGCAGGGACTTTTCGGGGGATTCCCTTGTAATATCGTCAAAGGAGCTGATAATCTTTTTTCTCTGGCCTGGTGTAACAGGTTTAAATTTTCTTACCGCCATATAAATTAAATATTGCTATAAAAATCAATTGTTTCTCCTTTTGCCAATGTAATTATGGCCTTTTTGTAGGTATTCCTTTTACCACTTACAAGACCGCTGCGTGTGAACCTTGATTTCTTCTTCCCGGAATATTTCATTGTATTAACTTCTGCAACTGCAACACCATAGGTTTTTTCAATTGCAGTTTTAATCTCTATTTTGTTCGCACGCCGATCGACAACAAACCCATAACGGTTTAATTTATCACCCTGGGATGTCATTTTTTCGGTCACTATAGGTTTAATCAAGATATCCATTGTGTTTCCTTGTTTTTATTCTTTGCTTTGCAATACATCCAGTGAACTTTCCAGGAAAACCAGTACAGCTGCATTCATAATATCATAGGTATTCAGGTTATTTACTGCAACTATCTTTGAATCCTGAAGGTTACGGGATGCCAGGGATATATTACGGTTATGTTCATGAAGTACCAGCAGGGATTTCTTGCCATCTATCTTCAGATTCTTTCTGATGTTAACGAATTCCCTGGTTTTAGGAGTCTCAAGGGAAAAATCTTCCAGGATCATGATACCGTTGCTTTTTGCTTTGTAGGTAAGAGCTGATTTCCTGGCAAGTTGTTTCACTTTCTTGTTCAGCTTAAAATTGTAATCTTTAGGTCTTGGGCCAAAGACTCTTCCGCCTCCCCGGAACAATGGATTCTTAATACTGCCTGCCCTGGCAGTACCTGTGCCCTTCTGCCGTTTGATCTTTCTTGTACTCCCTGTAATTTCGGCTCGTTCTTTAGTCTTATGGGTTCCCTGACGGGTATTTGCCATATAATGTTTGACATCAAGATATATAGCATGATCATTTGGTTCAATTCCGAAAATTGAATCTTTCAGGTCAGTTTTTTTGCCCGTCTCTTTTCCAGTAATATTGAAAACCGGTAACTTCATCACTTCTCAATAATTAAATATGATCCTTTTGAACCTGGTACAGAACCTTTTAATAACAGAAGGTTCTCCTCAGGAATAATTTTCACAACTCTCAGGTTGATTTGTTTATTTTTATCTCCTCCAGTGCGCCCGGCCATCCTCATTCCTCTTAATACCCTTGAAGGATAGGATGATGCTCCAATTGATCCGGGAGCTCTTTGCCGGTTATGCTGTCCATGAGTCGACATGCCCACGCCCCTAAAACTGTGTCTTTTAATGACCCCCTGAAATCCTTTACCTTTTGTTAAACCGGATACATCCAGCCAGGTATCATCATTAAAGAAATCAACAGTAATCACATCACCAGCCTTCCAGTCTTTGACGAAACCTTTCAGTTCAACGATTTTTCTTTTCGGGGTGGTTTTCGCTTTTTTGAAATGGCCAATCATAGCTTTACTCGTATGCTTCTCTTTCTTCTCATCAAAGGCTAGCTGCACCCCCCTGTAACCATCTGTCTCCTCTGTTTTGATCTGGGTTACAACACAGGGCCCAACCTCAATGACCGTGCAGGGAATGGTTTTCCCTTCCTCATCAAAAACTGAGGTCATACCTATTTTTTTTCCAATTAACCCGGGCATATTATAATATTTTTAGATTTATACTTTTATTTCTACTTCAACTCCGCTGGGCAATTCCAGTTTCATCAACGCATCAATTGTCTTGGGGGTTGAACTGTAAATATCCAGTAATCTTTTGTATGAAGACAGCTGGAACTGATCCCTTGATTTCTTGTTAACAAAAGTTGACCGCAGAACGGTAAATACTCTTGTGTGAGTTGGCAAGGGAATTGGCCCACTGACCACAGCACCAGTTGATTTAACTGTTTTGACAATCTTTTCAGCAGATTTGTCAACCAGGTTATGATCATAGGACTTAAGCTTAATTCTTATTTTCTGGCTCATTATTTTTTACCTGATTATTTCTTGTTTATTATTTCACTGTTCACTGTTCACTGTTCACT
>CAZEKO010000049.1:0-11585 GCA_964512775.1 uncultured Bacteroides sp.
AATGGAAAATTCTTATGATTTCATTGTAATTGGTTCAGGTTTTGGGGGAAGTGTTTCTGCATTAAGATTAGCTGAAAAAGGTTATTCGGTACTGGTTATTGAAAAAGGGAAAAAGTATTCCTCTCAGGATTTTCCCCGTACTAACTGGAATCTGAGAAAATATCTCTGGTTACCTCAACTGAGATGCTTCGGTTTTCAAAAAATTACTTTTTATCCACAGGTTAGTATCCTTTCCGGCGTAGGTGTAGGCGGTGGAAGTCTTGTTTATGCAAATACTCTCTTAAGTCCTCCTGATCAATATTATATCCATGAATCCTGGAAGGATCTAAGGGACTGGAAAAAAACGCTTCAACCATATTATGAGAAAGCTGATTTTATGCTTGGAAGAACCCAATATGATAAAATAAATATTGAGGATGAAAAACTGCGAAATGTTGCCAGGGAATTTAAATGCGAAAAAACTTTTGATACGGTATTTGTTGGAGTATTGTTAGATAAACTTAAAGATGGAACTGACCCTTATTTTAACGGTCATGGTCCGCTTCGTAATTATTGTACCGAGTGTGCAGGATGTATGGTAGGTTGCAGGGAAAATGCAAAGAACTCACTTGATAAAAACTACCTTTTCTTCGCTGAAAAATTTGGAGCAATTATACTCCCGGAAACTTATGCAGATAAAATTGTTTTTCAGGATAATCATTATCATGTCCATACCAGATCATCTACTGCCTTTCTGAAAAGAAATAAAAAGGTATACAGGTCCAAAGGATTAATAATAGCCGGAGGTACTCTCGGCACAATAGAGCTTCTTTTAAAACAAAAATTCAAATATAAATCACTCCCTGGTTTGTCAGAATGTATTGGAGACAAAATTCTAACCAATTCTGAAACATTATGTGCCGTTTCGGGAATAAAAGAAAAAATGAATAATGGGCTTGCTATTACATCAGTTTTTAATCCTGACAATAGTACGCATATTGAAATAGTTAAGTACCCTGATGGATCTAATTCACTAAAATGGTTCTTTTCCCTTTCTGCAAAAGGATCATTAAGTAATTTAAACAGGATAATGAAGCTGATTGGTAATACTTTAATTCATCCATGGGCTTTTATTAAAACCGTTTTTAATTTCAAATGGTCAACCGGACTGATTATTTTTCTCGTAATGCAACACCTGGAAAATAATATGAAATTCATCTGGAAAAAAAACCTTCTGGGCGGGAAAATGGTCGTAAGAAACAAAGGAAATCAGAAGGTGCCTGCATACATTGAGATTGGTCAAAAAGTAATGGAGGCTTATGCGAAACATACCGGGGGAATTGCACAGAATATTATTCTTGAAATTCTCTTTAACAGGCCAACTACTGCCCATATCCTGGGTGGTTGTCCTATGTCAGAAACAATTACTTCCGGTGTGATTGACGATAAATTTCGTGTACACGGATACCCCAACATGTATGTGGTTGATGGATCAGCAATGCAGGGAAATCCCGGAGTAAATCCAAGTTTCAGTATTCTGGCTATGGCAGAATATGCTATAGATCAAATACCAATGAAAAATGATCTCTTTCATAGCACCCTCGAAAACCTTATTAAAACAGAATCCCAACACCTGAATCAATGAATGAAGTTGATTTCAAATCATTAGTAGCCGGGCAAAGAGCTTTTTTTAGTTCCGGCAAAACTTTGGATTATAAATTCCGGTTATCAACATTACAGCATCTTAAGACGCTTATTATTAAAAATGAATCCCTATTATTTGAAGCATTATACAAAGATCTGGGCAAGCCTCCTTTCGAATCATATGCCAGTGAAATTGGAGTGATATTGCAGGAAATTAATCTGACAATGCGGAATCTCAGGAAATGGGTACACCCTAAACACGTATATACTCCCCTGGTCCATTTCATTGCCAGAAGTTACTATTTTTATGAGCCATACGGTGTTGTATTAATTATTTCTCCCTGGAATTACCCTTTTCAACTGCTTTTTGATCCTATTATTGGTGCATTAGCTGCTGGCAACTGTGTTATTGGCAAGCCTTCACAACGTGCCACTCATACCAGTGAGTTAATTATAGATATTATTAGCAATAATTTCAATCCTGAACACATTTGTCTGATCCGGGGAGGCAAGGAAACCAACCAGATATTGTTTAAGGAAAAATACGATTATATTTTCTTTACCGGCAGTACTGAAACAGGAAAACAGGTTATGAAAGCTGCTGCAGATACTCTTACCCCGGTATCACTCGAGCTTGGTGGAAAAAATCCTGTAATTGTAACTGATGACGCCGATATCAGGTTATCTGCAAGAAGGATTCTCTGGGGAAAAATGCTGAATGCCGGACAATCATGTGTTGCTCCTGATTACATCCTGGCTCATAGTAATATTAAAAATAAGTTAGTATCTGAAATCATAATCTGTCTTGAAAAATTTTACGGTACTGATCCTTCAAAGAGTCCCGATTTTTGCAAAATCATTAATATTTCTAATCTGGAACGCTTAAAAAAATATCTGGATGGTGGGAAAATCATTCATGGCGGCGAAATCATTCCTGAGAATTGTTATTTCAGCCCAACTCTTATAGAAGGTATTAATCAGGATCATCCGGCAATGAAAGAAGAGATTTTTGGGCCTATTTTACCTATCATTGAATATCAGGAACTTGATGAAGCTATTGAATTTATTAACAGATGTCCCAGACCCCTTGCTGTTTATATTTTCTCAAATTCACTTAAAAAAAGAAATGAAATCATTAAAAGAACACAATCAGGGGGCGTTTGTATAAATGAAACGGTGGTTTATTTCATTAATCCATATCTTCCATTTGGTGGAATAGGACAGAGTGGAATGGGAAGATATCACGGCAGATTCAGCTTCGAGACATTCAGTTATAAGAGATCTGTTATGCATAAATCCAACCTGGTTGATTTTCCTGTAAGGTATCCACCCTACAGGAATAAAATAAATATATTACGTTATTTTATTAAGTAAAATTAGTTTGAAACAGCATAGTCAGGGCAGGTTTGTGTTTTAGCTATTTTGCCCGGATTCTGTCTTCAATTTAATTAATCATATTTTTGTGCTGTAATGGAAGAGAAAGGACAGGTCATAAAATCCACAGGGAATTTGTATACCGTTATGACATCCGGTAAAGAAAAAGTCGATTGTAAACTCACCGGCCGTTATCGTCTTGAGGATCTGAAAAGTACCAATCCTGTTACGGTTGGTGACTGGATTATTTTTGAAAGAACCCCCGGTGAACAAATTGGAAGAATCAAAGAGGTTCTTGAAAGAAAAAATTATATAATAAGAAAATCCTCTAATCTTTCTAAAACCTACCAGTTAATCGCTTCAAATATCGATCAATTGATGCTTATGGCAACGGTTGAATATCCAAAGACTTTCCCTGAATTTATTGACAGATATCTGGTAACTGCCGAGGCTTATAGTATTCGTTCCATAATACTATTCAATAAAATTGACCTATATGACCAGGAACAATTAGATGAAGTGAATCAGTTGACAGAAATTTACAGCCGTATCGGATATCCATGTTATTCAATTTCTGCTCTAAACAAAGGGGAGCTTGGGATTATTCTTGAATTATTAAATCAAAAAGTAACCCTGATTGCAGGAAACAGTGGGGTCGGAAAATCTACTCTATTAAATTCGCTTTTCCCTGATCTTAATCTGAAAATAAATGATATTTCAGATTATCATAAAAAAGGTAAGCATACAACCACATTTGCGGAAATGTTCCCTCTGCCTGAAGGAGGATATGTCATTGACTCTCCGGGTATAAAAGGATTCGGCCTTATCGACATGGAGAATGAGCCACTTTATCATTATTTTCCAGAGTTTTTCAGCACTTCGCGCAATTGCAGGTTTTATAATTGCATTCATATAAATGAACCTGGATGTGCTGTAATTAAAGCTGTAGAAGATGGCAGAATAAGCCTTTCAAGATATAACAGTTATTTAAGCCTGTTAGAGGAACAGGAGCAATCTGATAAATACAGATCCTGAACCTGTTTTTAATTTTTTACTTAATAACTTTTGATCAGGACTCATTAAAACTTAGATTTTATTTTTTTACTTTACTTGTTTATTCCGGCTTCAGGATTATGTAATGAAGAACACATTCTATATTATATTAGCCAGCGTCTTTGCTTTCATTGCCCTTAATACATTTTTTTACCTAAAAATATATAAGGATCAGAGAGATTTCCAGGCTGAACTGTTATTACATCAGATAAGGATTTGTGGCAATACGATTGAACAATACGGACAAAATTTCGAGAATGAAGTAAATTATATTCTGTATTCGGATAATATAAATCAATTATTCAATGATCCCGACTTTAAAGAAAAAGGATCAAAAAATCTTGAGTTATTCTATTCCAAATATAACAGTCTGATCAATAATATAAATATTTACGGAGATCAGAAAAATGTCTACAGTCTGATTCTTGATAAAAAAAATAATTTTGTTTCTGACTATTATGAATCCCAACAACAGATACCATTGCTGGACAGGGATAAGTTATTTATTGAAAACGGGCAATATCACTATGCTATACCAGTTTTCAAGGAAAATCAGGTGCATTCAAACATAGTTATTGGGATAGATTTCTTGCGTTATATTGGATCTGTTTTCGAGCAGTTTAAGCTTGAAAATACAACGTGGCAGTGGTTAATCACGTATAAGAAAGAAATTGAATTAACCACCGATGATAAATTGATTATTGATACCTCTGATCTTAACTTTATTTCTGATCAAATTCTTGAGGGAAATGAAGGCTCGTTTATACACAAATTGGAGATTGACGGTGAAAATTCTAAGATAATTTCCGTTTATTATCCTGTTCGGATTATAAGAAGAGATTTTGGTATTATTTTTTCCATTAAAACCGCGTCTTTTCTACAACCCATCTTCCGCAAAATCATAATTATAACAATTGCCAGTCTCTTACTGATGTCACTGATCCTGTTTATCCATTTCCGGATAATCCAGGTTAAATCTTCAGAAGCCCGCAGACATGAGGTTTCTGAACTATTGCTACGCAGATCTTTTGACAATTTGCCTGTTGGCATGATTATAGTTAATCAGGATGATACCATTCGGATTATAAACAATACGGCTCAGGATTTATTACTGTTAACAAAAAAGGAAGATAATATAGGCAGGCAAATAAATAATATCCTTCCAGCAGTTAAATCTGATACTTCTGATGCAACATACAGCAGTACTTTCGGTGAAGGTATATTGTTCAAAATAAATAATGGATTTCGTGAGAATATTTTATTCCGCAGGGAGTATAAGGCAGAAATTGAAAATACCCCTATCAGGGTTATAGTTCTCTTTAATATAACCCATCTTGAAAAGCTTAAGACACGCGACCATGTAGCGCAACTTGCAAGATCAGGTTTAATCAAAAACATGAGCAATGAGATCTATGTGCCTATAAATACTCTTAAAGACACTTTTAATTCATTTAAAACTAATACCCCATCTGCGAACTGGAAGGAAGATTTGTTAATCATTGAAAAGTCAATTGATCTGCTTGAAAATCTTGTTAAAGTCATGATTGATTTTTCAAGTATGAATGCCGGAAAAGTTGTTATTGAAGATATCCCTTACCAGTTACGTAATGAGATTAATCTTGCCATCGAATCATTTAAGTCTGCAGCTTCAGTCAAAAATATCAGTATTATAACCAAGGTCAAAAATGATGTCCCGGATAAAATGAGTGGAGATCCATTCAGATTGAGACAGGCTATTTCTCAGATCCTGGAAAATTCAATTGATAATACTGATAAAGGAAGAATTCTTATAAGTGTCGAAATTGTTGAACAAGTATTAAACAATGTGAAACTTAAGTTCCAGATAGAGGATACAGGCAGGGGATTACCCGTTGACCAGGTGAATGAATTTCTCACTGCAAATGCTACAGATGAATTAATGGAAAAAGGTGAGTCAGGTGCAACTGGTTTTAGAATGGCAATTGCAAAACAACATATTGAATTATTGAAAGGACAAATATGGCTTGAAAGTCCATCTTCAATTTCAACTCATCCTGATTTTCCCGGAACAAAATATAATTTTATTATTGAGGTTCTTCCTGATGTCTTATATTCTAAAATTCTTGATTTCAGTTCTTTACAAAACCCGCATGATATACAGTGTCTTGTTCTCAGTCAGATCAACGATCCTGAAGAAAAAAGTCTCGAATTACTTGAACAAATTGGAATTATTGTCAAACAAAGGATATACAGAAATGATAATCTCGATTCGATTATTCAATATGTACGGGATTCTCAAAAAGTTTTTCATATGATTGTTATCCTTGACCGACCTGACTCAGATGGATTTCGACTGGCAGCAAGATTAGATAAAGAAAAATTATCTGATCTCTTCATGATTCTGATGATAAGTTCCAAACATCATCCCGAAAACATTCAGCGTTCCAGAAAATATAAAATCGATCATTATCTTATACAGCCCTTTGAGAGTTATATCATACTTGAAATTATTAAGGAGCATTTCACGGGTATTTCTTTCAAATCCCTCACAAATATTCCAAAAGGTTATAAAATCAATCAGAATTTATCAATTCTGCTTGCAGAGGATAATCTATTTAACAGAAAAGTAAACCAGACCCTGTTTAAAAGTCTTGGTTTTGAAATCGACCTGGCTCAGAACGGTAATGAAGTAATTAAAATGGTGAAAAATAAAAATTACCATATCATTTTTATGGATCTTTTAATGCCTGAATTAGATGGATTTGAAACTGCTGCCCGGTTACGAAAAATGGATTTTAAAATGCCAATAGTTGCACTTACTGCTGTCGAAACTGATGATGCCAGACAACATGCTGTTGAAAACGGATTTAATGATTATTTGGTAAAGCCTGCAACAATTGAAGATATTAGAAAAATCCTTCTGGATTTATTCTCTGAATCCGCATAATTTAGTATTCCCTAAATTATGTTCAAGGAGATCAATATTAAAACTTTTCTGAAAAAATCCCGGGATATTCCAGTGCTGGATGTCAGAACCCCTGATGAGTTTCAAAAGGGTCATATCACTGGAGCATTAAACTTACCATTGTTTGAAAATCATGAAAGAGCTACTATAGGCAGAATATACAAAGAACAAGGTCGGGATGCTGCTATTCTGAAAGGTTTGGAAATATCAGGTAACAGGGTGGGAAAATTTGTAGCTTCAGGAAAGGAAATCGCAAAAGACAACAAGATATTGTTACACTGCTGGCGAGGTGGCATGAGAAGTGCAAGTCTTGCATGGTTATTTGATATTGCGGGAATGGAATCCTATGTTCTTACAGGCGGTTATAAAGCTTATCGGAGGCATGTTCTCAAGCACCTGAAACATCCCTATAATTTAATTGTTATAGGTGGTATGACTGGCAGTGGTAAGACCGATATTTTACTAACTCTAAAAGAAAGGGGATTTCAGGTTCTCGACCTGGAAGCTTTGGCGCATCATAAAGGTTCTGCCTTCGGAGCCCTTGGTGAGGAAGCACAAAACAGCAATGAACAATTTGAGAATGATATTTTTACATTTCTCTCAAGCTTCGATCCAAAAAAACCTGTTTGGGTTGAAGATGAGAGTCAAAATATTGGCAGGAATTTAATCCCATCCGGATTATTTAAACAGATCTTAAGCTCCCAATTGATTTGTATTGAGGCAGATACACAAATCAGAATTAACAGGCTAGTGAGGGATTATGCCTCGTTCCCTCCTGAATCACTTGAAATATGTATAAAAAAAATATCCAGGAGGCTGGGAGGTCTTACAACAAAATCTGCAATTGAATCTCTTGAAAAACATGATTTTAATAAAGTTGCTGAGCTTATGCTGGATTATTACGATAAAACATATTCCTATAGCTTAAATAAGCGGGATTCATCCAAAGTACATTATATCACTAATAATTCAGGTAATATACGCGCTGTGGTGGATCAGATTTTAAGGCTTGTAACTTCTTAGTATTCTCAAGAATTTACGACTTTGTATAATTTGTCTGAGGGACGAATAATTTGGCTGAGAGGGAAACTGAAACTTTCTCCTTTCTTTACTTCTGTTACAATCCCATCATCAGTGCGAATTTCAGTGATAACTGCCTCTATTACACCTGTTGTTGGCCCTGTAATTAATATTTCATCGCCAACTCTGACTGAATCATTTTCCAGAAGAAATTCAGCAACTTTAATCCGGTTATAATAATTAATTCCCTTACCCAGATATATCTTTTTCCTTGTGGCTGCAGATCCATATATATCGCTCCATTCACCGGTTTTTCTTCCCAGATAATTTCCTTCCCAAAACCCTTTATTATATACTGTTGAAAGCCTGGTTTCCCATTTTTTAATATTTTCTATATTGAAATTCCCGTTCAAACAGGCTTCAATAGCTTCAGCATAACAGGATGTTACAGTTTTTACATACTCTGGTGACCGGGCTCTTCCTTCAATTTTCAGAACGGATGCTCCGGATTCAATTATCTTATCAATAATAGAAATTGTACATAAATCTTTAGGAGACAGGATAAATTCATTATCAATTTCAAGTTCCTGTCCGGTCTCCTTATCACTTACAATATAAGTCCTTCTGCATGCCTGTAAACACTCTCCCCTGTTTGCAGAATATCCATATTGATGCAGACTAATATAACATTTGCCTGAAATGGCCATGCAAAGTGCGCCGTGAATAAATAATTCGATTTTAATTAACTTTCCAGATGGTCCGGTGATTTTATCTTTCCGTATAGATTTGATTATTTCTTTAATTTGATCTAAGGATAATTCTCTTGCAAGTACTACAACGTCGGCAAAATCTTTATAAAATTTCAATGATTCAAAATTGCTGATATTTAGTTGTGTTGATAGATGCGTTTCAATATTTTCTTCTCTGGCTAACATAATTACAGACTGATCTGACACAACAACGGCATCTATTTTTGCTTTTTTAGCATGTTTAATTATTTTTTTTACTTCAGGCAATTCATCATCATAAACAATCGTATTCAGCGCAAGATAAGTCTTGATCCCATGTTGTTTGCAAACAGAAACTATTCCAGGCATATCTTTAACTGTGAAATTAAATGAAGACCTGGCTCTCATATTTAATTTTTCCAAACCGAAATAAACAGAATCTGCTCCTCCCTGTATTGCAGCCATCAAGGATTCAAAAGATCCTGCCGGGGCCATTAATTCAATATCTTTCCGGGAAATTTTCATTTCAACTTTTGGGGCGTTATTTATTCAGCACTATCCTGATTGTTGTTCCTTTTTCAGGTTCTGATTGCTGAACAAAGATTTTCCCAGAGTGGTAATTTTCTATTATTCTTTTTGCCAGGGAAAGGCCTAATCCCCATCCTCTTTGTTTAGTGGTATATCCGGGCTTGAATATAGTTTTGTGCATTGATTTTGGAATTCCTTTACCTGTATCATGAATATCCAGAAAGCAGATCCGCGTATTTTCCTTAAGACTTATCTGAATCGTTCCACTTCCATTCATTGCATCTACTGAATTTTTACAAATATTCTCTATAACCCATTCAAACAGAGAACTGCATAATGGAATTAATAACCTCTCTTTTTCAGTTATCATTTGATATTTTATCTGGCCTGGAGTTCGTGTTTTTAAGTACTCAATTGTATCCTGTAATATCTGGATAAGGTTTTCATTTTTCAGAACTGGCTTAGAGCCTATCTTGGAAAATCTTTCTGTTATTTTTTCAAGGCGATTAACATCTTTTTCTAGCTCTGAAATCATATCATTATCCGGATATTTTTCTCTTGCTAATTCTGTCCACGCCATAAGTGCAGAAGTAGGAGTACCCAATTGATGCGCCGTTTCCTTTGACAATCCTACCCAGACCTGATTCTGTTCCGCCTTTCTGGATTCACTGAATGCAAAATAGGATACAAGAACAAATAATAGAATTACAGCAAGTTGAAAATAAGGGTAATACGCCAGTTTAGTCAATAAAATTGAATTTCGGTAATAAATATAGTTCTTGAAATCATCTCCAAGATCCATAAGAATAGGGTCATTTTCATCTTTCATTTTTTCGAGTTGTCTGCTGAGGTATTCCGGATTTTCTGACTTCAGCGAATCCAGATTCCTTGCAGAAATAATCTTGTCATTCTGATCAACCCACATTACCGGGATAGTTTCATTATTAGTTATTACTTCCAGCAAAAATCCATCATCCTGATTATTAATAGTAACATCTGCAAGTCTTTCTGTTGCTTCTGCCCAAAGTTTGACTTTTTTTTGCTCTTCAGCCGCAAGTGAGCCAACAAGCTTGTTGGTGTACCATAATGATCCGATTCCAATCAATATTGCGAAAATGAATAATAATAATTTCCATTGCTGTTTTCTGTAATAGATATCCATACTATTTTTTAATTTTATTTTCATTGCTGTTATTTTCTATCGTATCTGCTTCTTCTTCATCCCATTCTATGACGAATTTTTCATTTTTTTCTTTTTTCTCCATTTTTATAGAATCTGTAGTATCTTTATCTGATTCTTCCCATTGAATAAAAAATTCCCGTTTCTTTTCTTCTTCTGGTATCGCGGGTAAAGTGTCTTTTCTAAAAAGCCCAAATTCCTCTTTTAATAAAGATTTTAATTCCACTTTCTCATCTGATAACCTGTCTTTCAGCGCTCCGACAGCCCCTTTCCTGTCATAGCTGATGTGATAATCCTCCGGCGTACCCTCGATTGTAAGGTAAATTTTTGTTCTGTTTAATCCATCATCAGTAATTATATGTTCCTCAAATTCAAGTTCTCTGTTATGGGAATCTTTTAACAATAAATTTGATAATTCTACATTGACTTTATAATTAAATTGATTATCAAACCTGTGTATACCTGAACCAGAAACATTAATTGCAGAAGAAAAAATATCCATCTGGGGAATCATTACCTCGCTATTTTTTATAAAAACCTGGTTCTCAAGCGTAGAGAATTTTATATGTTCAAGCTCCTTAACTTCAATGAAATTTGATAATCCAAGCATGGGCTCAAAATTTATCAGCTCACCATTTATGATTTTAACATCTGATTCAGCCAGAACAGTTTCTTTCTTAACATTTAAATATGGATCAAACAGAGAATAATAATTAACTGTTCCATTTAACTGGCCTTTTAAATGTTTATCCTGAATGTACGTTTGTCCAAAATTATTGAAATAATAAAATAAATTCTGGATGTTAATCTGTTCCATGACAGAGTTAATTCTGACTGAATAATTCATATCATTTTGTTGTTCAACAAATCCATCACCTTTTATATTTCCACCCATAGAAGAAAATTCAGTATTGAATAAAAATGATCCTGGTTTATATATCAAATCCCCAAGCATATTCGTCGCTGAGAATTTATTGTATGTAAACTTATCAAACCAAAATTTGCTTTTTAAATACAACTTATCAGGAAGAACATACATAGCAGAATCATGATTGATTTTATCCTGGTCTCCTCTGTACAGTAAACTATCAACTGTCAGGTTTCCTGAGTAAATATTTAAATCCATCCATAATTT
>CAZEKO010000050.1:0-11568 GCA_964512775.1 uncultured Bacteroides sp.
TGGATATTTAACCTTATCTTTAAAAATTGAAGCAGATAATCATGGTCAGGAAGAAATCCAAATTACTTAAAAAAACCGGGTTGTCTGCATTTATGAAAGTCCTGATCGGAATTAACCTGATATACTTTCCTGCGCTTGAAGGCATTGATCAAAGAGCATCATTTAAACATGATAATCTGAACCGGACTTTTCATATTCATATTCCTTCATTATATGACAAATCAATACAGCTGCCGCTGGTCATTGCTTTACATGGAAGGGGAGGAACAGGAGAAAGCATGGTTATTGTCACTCGAAGAGGTTTTGACAGGCTGGCAGATAAGGATAGATTCATTGTAGTTTATCCTGATGGTATTGAGCTGAACTGGAATGATGGCAGGATGGATGAAGAAGCGAACGACCGCGCACACAGGGAAAACATTGATGATGTCGGCTTCCTTTCTGCATTAGTTGATTCTATGATAAAAGATTACAACATAGATCCGGAACGGGTATACGTAACAGGGATTTCAAACGGTGCCATAATGTCATATCGTCTGGCTTGTGAAATACCCCATAAAATTGCCGCAATTGCTCCTGTGGACGGAAATATTCCTCAGATGCTATTCCCTGATTGCTATCCCGCCAGTCCTGTTTCAGTATTGGCTATAAATAATGTAAATGATCCCCTGGTTCCATATGAAGGGGGGAATATCTACAGCAGCATCCGCCGGCTAAATCTTGGAAAAGTTTTGTCAGTGAATGAATCTATAGCATTCTGGGTAAGCCGGAACCAGTGTGAAGCTCTTCCGGTTGTGACTGAAGAGCCTGACATGGATCCCAAAGATGGTACAAGAGTAACAAAGAAGCAGTATATTAACGGCAATGACGGGACTGAAGTAATCCTTTATTCAATTGATGGCGGCGGGCATACCTGGCCTGGCGGCTTTCAGTATCTGCCTGAATTTATCGTGGGAAGAACCAGCAGGGATATTGATGCTACACTGGTGATCTGGTCCTTTTTTAAAAAGCACTCCAGACAGTAATACAGAAAATCAAACTATCAGCTTATCTGGTTGTAATCACTATTCTTATAAACGCTTTATCTTTACATATTAAATGGAAGAGAAAGCTATCAATACAAAATCTTTTCAAAAGAGAGGCTGGCTTAAGCTTGATAATGCTGCGAAGCTGTTTCCGGCAATTATATCGGACGACCTTACTTCAGTTTTCAGGATAACTGCATCGCTGAAAGAACCTGTCAGGTATTCGGCTATCAGGGAAGCTGTTGCAATAACCTCAAAGAGATTTCCATATTTCAGTGTTTCTCTGGGAACCGGAATATTCTGGCATTTTCTTGAGTTCAACGATCAGTTGCCGCGTATCCAGGCAGAAGAAGAAATACCCTGCACGGCATTTGCCGTAAAAAGAAAAAACGAACCACTCTACAGGGTGATAATCAAAGGTAAAAGAATCTCGGTTGAGTTCATTCATATACTGACCGATGGCGGAGGAGCAATGGAATACCTGAAAAGCCTGCTATACACATACCTGACACTTACTGGCAGGAAAATCAGTTCGCCCGGAGAAATAATCTTGCCTGAAAGCCCATTGTCTGAGGAGGAGTATGAAGACGGATACAACAAGTTTTTTCAAAAACTGCCTTCTCCGGCCAAACTTGTTAAAGCCTGGCATCTTCCTTACAAACTTAATAAAAGGCCAAAATTGAGGGTGCTTAGTGCCGAGGTCAATGTCAATGAAATTCTTAAGGTATCCCGTGAGCATAAAGTGTCTGTTACAGAGTATTTCGTGTCTGTGTACCATTTTTCACTGCAGAAAATCTTTGTTTCCCGGAAAGAAATAAGTAAAAAAGAAAAACGAAAAGTCCTGAGAATTGAGGTGCCGGTAAACATGAGAAAAATATATCCAAGCAGGACAATGCGCAACTTTTCTCTTTTCGTTCTGCCGGAAATCGACCTGAGGCTTGGAACTTATACTTTTGACGAGATACTCAGCTCAGTTCATCACCAGCTGCAGATCAGCTCTGATGTCAAGCAGATATCCAGATTCCTGTCATCGAATGTCAGCTCTGAAAAGCTTTTTATTATCAGGATAATGCCCCTGTTCATTAAAAAAGTGGTTATTGCTTCCGTTTACAGGGGACTTGCCTCAAAACGGTGGACTGGTATAGTTACGAATCTTGGACTGGTGACTCTTCCGGCAGAAATGGAAGATATGGTTGATTCGTTTGAGCTCATTCCCCCTCCTCCCAATCCAAATGTGAAGGTAAGCTGCGCCCTGGTTTCATATAAAGACAAGCTGAGGATCTGCTTTTGCAATATAACGGAATCACATGAGCTTGAACGGCTTATTTTAAAGCATCTTGCAGATGCCGGTATTCATGTTAAAATTTTGAACAACAATTAATTGCACTGATCATGACATTATGCCCCAATTGCGGAATTGAACTGGATGACGGAATGAAGACATGTCCCCTTTGCGGAAGAGATCAGGAGAATAACAGCAAACAGAAGCAGACTCCCGAAACATATCCTTCCGACATCATCCAGCTTCATAAAAGTGAGAACAGAAAGTATCTCTGGGAATTAACCGGGATAATTGCTTTTTCAGGTATCGCGGTATGCACTATTGTTGACCTGTTAATAAATAAAAGCCTGAAATGGTCGCTTCTGTCTGATGTTTCAATAGCAGCAGTATGGATAATTATCTCACTTTTCCTGTTTGCACATAAAAAGCCTTTTGTTCTGGTACCGTTGCTGATGCTTACAATTCTGACTGCCCTGATCTTTATTGACCTGATTTCCGGTCCCGTGGCATGGTTTATTCCTGTCGGGTTCCCGGTAACAGTTGCAGCATTTGTTGCCATAGGTGCTATCATTGCCCTTTACAGGGCTGCCCATTTTAAAGGATTGAATATCCTGGCTGCAGCATTAACAATATTATCGGGATTTTGCATTATTACAGAGATGGCCCTGGATTTATACATCGACGGCCTTGTGGATCTCCGGTGGTCGCTCATTGCAGCTATTTCAATCCTCCCGGTTTCGCTCATTCTGTTCTTCTATCATTACCGGTTGAAAAAGGGGAACAGGCTTGACAGCTTTTTTCATATCTGAGACTCCGTTAATTGCCCTTTCTCTGACAAAACCGGCAGGCTCGATTCTTATTTTTGTATATATTTATATTTAATTTATTGAAAATAAATGTATTATTCCGATTTAAAAGCGTACCTTGCGCCAAATTAATAAATTTATATTATGAGTAAAGGAACAGTAAAATTCTATAATGAATTTAAAGGATTTGGATTCATTAAAGAGGACGATTCATCAAAAGAGTATTTTGTACATTCTTCCGGATTAAAGGAAAGTATCAAAGAGAATGATGTGGTAGTCTTTGATGTGGCACAGGGTAAAAAAGGCTTAAATGCAGTAAATGTTAGACTTGCTTAGTTTATCAATTATAATCATTTAAAATTTTTGGTCCCGCCAAAAGCGGGACTTTTTGTTAAAATCAAGAAATTATGTTTGAAAAAAAACAGAATATTATTAAATCTCCTGACCTGTCGAAACTGAGGGAAGTGATCATTGACCACAGAACAAAGATATATATACCGCTGGGCGCAGATATTGAAGAGGCCAGAAACCGATATTTATCCAGGATCACAACAAGGAGGACCAAATAAACCACCCCATTCCCCGGCCGGATTATTCCTTAAACAACCTGACCTTCATTGCAGCAGGGCCTTTGGCGCCTTTCCCGATCTCAAAAACAACGACATTATTTTCCCTGACAGGTTCAAGCAGGCTGTTCGCATGAACGAAAATACTCTGATGTGATTGCAGGTCGCGGATGAAACCATAACCTTTTGATTCATTGAAGAAAGTAACTACTCCTTTCCGGACGTAATCAGGTGCGCCTTCAGGATTGTTTTTGGTTATCTTCAGTTCTATGTTTTCAGCAATAACTACAGTTTTCTTATCCGGATCGGGAGGCGTTGAGGTGATCATTCCGAATTCATCCACATAGGCGATCATATCATCAAAGCTGCTCCTTTTACCTTCGCTTTTTCTCTTTGCACGCTTCTCATCTTTTTCTTTCCTCTTCTGCTCTTTTTTCTTTCTGACTTCCTTTTTACCAAATGATTCCTGTGATCTGCTCATATAACTGGTTTTGCGTGGTTCGGGCAAAGGTAAGATAAAATTCCGGGAATGATATCGTGTTTTTTTGTATCTTAGCATAATGAAAAGCAATATTGATAAATCATCCCCCAAAGCAGAAGATAATGATGCTTCAAACAGACGCAGGGAGAGTTATGCTCTGAAAAGGGATAAACAAGCTTCGGAACAAAACGAGGCAATAACACGAAGACTTCTGTCAGAGGCCAGAAATCTGGTTAAATGTGAAAAATGCGGTAAGGAATTTTCTGCGGGGACTGATTCAGAAACGCCGCTGGTCTGCCCCGATTGCAGGTGATCTGGCATATATCTCAGCGGGATATGTGCTGTGAGGTGATGACCGGAATGAGAGGGTTATTTGAGGAATAGTATCAGCAAACTGAGAAAGAGATACTGATTTAATAAATGTAAGGAGATCAATACTAATTGCTGGTTAAACGTGCAAAACGCCGGTTTGACTCCGGGAAATCAACTCCGGATGCTATGGTAACAAGAATGCCTATCCCGGTTGCCAGGAATAATGACAGAATATTGGGACTGAACCGGAGTACTTCATGACCGGGAATTGCTGAAACGAACATTCCAATTAAGATATTTATTAAGGCAATCCATTGATATATTCGCATTCCCGCCCAATACGGAGTTTGAGCCTCCCCCCGGAATGATTCTTCTACAAACCGGCCTAATCCGTTAAATATCAAATATATTCCAATAATAAAAGTGGAAGGCATCCCGATGTTGAATACCCTTATTAATAACAGGCCTGTAAACAGATTGGTGGCTATTGAATAGAGCTGTGTCGGATGCAGGGGGATGCCTGACATGCCTGATATCTTGTTTACCCGCGAATAAGGGTGTGTAAAACGAATCCCGATGCTGTCATCTGATGGTTTTCCGTGACAACAACCCTGAACCAGACAACGAAGACGGCCTATGCATTGTATCCATGGGCCTGCCATTGCGCATGATGCCAGTATTGTAAAAAGATTTATTGAGAACAGAAAGGAAGTCAGTACACATGCTATTATTCCTCCGATTAATCCTCCGTAATAGCCATATGGTCTGAGTAATTTAGAGGATCCTTCAATGATTTGAGCCCAGAGTCCGGCTCCGATGATGACAAAAACCATTATAACGAATCCGGCAACCGCATGTTGTCTGCCCAGGAAGCAGCCAATCAATAATGTTCCTGCAAACCCGGACATCCCCCCATAAAATCCATGATTTATTATTCTTACCGGACCCCATCGCCATTCACGCCAGCTGTTTGAGAGATTTTCAGATTGAAGGCGTATGTAGTTCCATATTTGCCGTCTGCGAATAATTATTATGAACATACAAATTCCGGCAATAACATCAGGTATCGAATGATTGCCTGTCATAATGCAACTCACTGAGATCAGACCTGCCAGTGAATACCATATCCACCGAAAATGAACAAAACTCCTGCTAAGATATGTTGCAGATATGAAAGCCCAGACCACATGAAAAGAAGGCAGTGCTGCAGCTTCACCGTCTATGGAACGCTCAAACAAAATTAGTTGACCAAAAAATGAATGAGGAATAAAATCTTTTTGTCTGACGACCACCGGAAATAACAGGTAAATAATACCTGCAACAATTATTGCAAACCACAAATCAGATATAAAACTTCGCAGCTGCTTCCCGGTTTTTAATAATGATGGGACTGATAATGCAAACAGATAAGTGAAAATATAGAAAACTACGGAGATCTCCCAAACAGGCATATGCTCTTCAAAAGGAAGGTTTGTTCTGATCCCGTCTCCCGGAGCTCCGATAAATATAAAAGTCTCATAAACTATCAGCCATGGAATAAAAACAAGAAAATATGATGACATCCTGTCAATAAACGATGGTGCAGTGTCGGAAGCCGCAGGCAATGATAGAACAGGTTTATAATCCTGAGCTCCAAATATTCTCAGTGTTCTTTCATTTTCGAATCCTGCTACATATGCAACCATCATAAGAGTAAATAACGGACTTACCAGCCAGAATCCGGATGCTGACCGGGTGACCGCTGATAATCCAAAACTTATGAGTGAAGCTCCGAAATAGATTGGATGTTTCAGAAAAGCATAAACGCCTTTTTTTACAAACTTTTCTGGCGGAAATGCATTCATGGGCAATCCATTGCCTAATCTCCACAGACTCCAGATGCCTGAGAGGACAAATAACGCTCCGGAAACCAGGAGCATATACCCGTAGAGCAAGTTCCCCGGCAGTGGCAGCTTAATAATATCTGCAGTGTACTTTGCCCATAAAATAAGGAGAACCGGGATTACAGCCACAAATATCAAACCATATAAAACCTTATTCACCAATATGCTTATCTTCCCCATGATACAATTTCATATATTGACCAGCCATTTGATAGTAATTCGGAGTTTTTGTAAAAGACTGTCCTTGCTTTATACTTTATCTCTGTTGTATTTAATATCCTGCGGTGCAATAACATTTTTAATAAATTCATTCCTGAAAATACTCCTGAGAGTTTACCCTGCCTGATAAGCTGTGGTTCTGAAAACTTCAGCTGATATGTACCATTACCAAAATGAATAATATTATCCTTTAAAATCGCATCATTAAATTCGATCCCATCAGTAAATAATTTATTTACAGGATACTTCCCAATCCAGTTAATCCAGATCACAGTATGAGAATCTGATAAAAAACGACCCCATCTTAGTTCATCTATCGGCAGATTCCAGGGCTTTATTTGAGAAATCAGCGTTTCAGCATAGCCAAAACCTTTATAGACCATGCCTTTATGTACTACTTCAGCAATAGCTTTGGGATGATGGCAATACCATATTAATTCATTGTTGTTACTGTCTTTGAATAAAGGACTGATTATTGCACCATCAGTCCTGTTCAATACTATGTTTGTCTTTAAAAGCTTATCATTAAATTGAATAGTCCTGTCAATTACTGGTTTAGAGGTTTTATGCAATGTTGACTCTTCGGTTGTAAATCCTTCCGCATCACAAAAAATCAATCCTGAATAAACAATCCTCATTATAAAGAGTTCCGCCTTTGCCCAGTAAAGAATAAAACAGTTTCCCTGATCGTCAATACAATCCAGGTACAGTTTTTCTATTTTAAAACCTTTTTGTTTAATATGAGGATTATTAAATATCTGTATAAAAAAATTCAGTACTGCCAGGATCAGATGAAAGTACCTGTACTGACAAATTTACGATACACTCATGTTAAAGTCAAGTTTTTTTATAACCATGTATTATTCTGATTATGTGATTAATGTAAAATCCATCTCTAATTCAGTCACATGTTAAGATCCAAAATTGTTGTATATTTGAAATAAGTAAGAACTTATAAAAATGGGGCTGCTTCCCAATCAAAAACGAATATCACTTTGACATTTCTATGATGGGCTTATGAAATCAGGAATCGGGCCATCTGAACTACAACATCACTATAATAAAACCTGAAAGATATCGATAAAATCAATGACTGCACAGGATTATAAAAGAATTGCTGATCAATTTGGGACACCTCTTTATATTTATGAAACTGAACGTATTGAAGAGAATCTTTCCAATATTTTAACTTTCATAGAATATCCAAGAATTAAGGTTTATTATGCAGCTATGTGTAATAACCAATCCGGGATTTTGAAAATAATCAATTACCTGGGATTAGGAGTTCAGGTAAGTTCAGACCACGAACTAAATTTAGCTAAAGAGTCAGGTTTTAATTCATCTGATATTTCTTTTACTTCAACGGGGATAAGTAAAGAACTGATGAAAAAACTTATAGAAGAAGGTATTGAAATAAACCTGGATTCAGTAGAGGAAGCAGAAAAGTTTTGTGCAATGATAAGTAACAGAACTTTTGGCATCAGGGTGAGAATCCCCAAAAGAATAAAAATAGTTTCAGATGGAGCAACTAACATTTTTTCGGATTCAAATATTGGAATAGAAGAAAAGGATTTTGACATTATAAAGGAAATTGCAAAAAAGACAGGCAATAGAATTACCGGAGTCCATGGTTATCTGGCTTCCAATGTTCATGATACGAAATATTTTATCGAGTTTGGAGACTTTTTGGTTAACGTCGCTTCAGAGTTTACTGACCTGAAATATGTAAATTTCAGCAGCGGTTTTGGAGTTAAATATTCAGAAAAAGACAAGGATTTTAATTTTAAAAGAGTTTTACATTATTATTCTTGTTTGATGAGTAAACTATCTGAAAGTTTCGGCAGAGAAATATTTCTTAAAATAGAACCGGGAAGGACATTATTGGCTGATGCAGGATCTTTACTGGTTAAGATTACAAACATAAAAACACTGAATCCATATAAATCGGAAATCTCGGTTAATGCAGGTTTTGCAGAACTTGCAAGGCCTAAAATTTATGATTCCTATCATGAGATTGAGAATTTAGAAAAAGCAGGAAAGCCGGAGAAGCTTTATGACGTAAGGGGGAACACTGTTCTGCAAAACGATTTTCTGGGGCAAGACAGAACATTGGAACAGGTTAAGGAGGGTGATTATCTGTTAATAAGAAAAGTGGGAGCTTATGGAATTGTTATGGCTTCGGGATTTCCCGGGAAGAAATTGCCCAGACAAATACTTGTACAAAAAGATAAAACAGAAGTACTTTAAATTTCATCAGCCTCCTCACACCTGGTTTCACTATGATCTTCAAAGCCGAAAATATCGTCAAATCTTTTGGTAAAAAAAATGTATTGCGGGATGTTTCATTTGAAATGGAAAAAGGTTCAATGTATGGTATTGTGGGTGAAAACGGATCAGGGAAGTCAACACTATTGAAAATTATCGCCGGTGAATGGAAAGCAGACAGCGGCAGAGTTTTTTTTGACGGCAAACTGGGATATTGCCCGCAGGATGCCCTTCTCTATTCACAGCTGACTATTGATGAAAACTTCCGGTATTTTTCTGCTGCCTATAGAATTGGAAAGGAGGAACTGCACAATCGCTGTAAAGAGCTGACGGAGCACTTCAATTATGGCAAATTCAGCGGTGAACAAATTTCCAGTCTGAGCGGTGGGACCAAACAAAAACTTAATCTTTCGATTGCTCTGCTTCTTCAACCCGACCTGCTGATTCTGGATGAGCCTTATAACGGTTTTGACTGGGATACATATCTCAGGTTCTGGGAATACACTGACCGCCTTCTGGAAAAGGGGTGCACTATTCTTATTGTCGCTCATTTATTGAGTGAAAAGGAACGATTCGATAGGATTTATAAAATTGAAAGCGGATGCCTGATTTGACTACCTATCGGATTTTTACAAGCCTTTCCATGATTTTGAGGATGTTATTCCGGCGAAAAATTGCCATTATTTTATTAGCGGTCATCCCGGTCGTCTTCCTTTCAATTGTGGAATTTACAGCTTCTGAAAGAGTTCTTCCTTTTCGTCTGGCATCCTTGTCGGAAAAAACTTATATCGAAATAATTGAAAGGGGAATTTCCTTAATATTCCTTGCTGTAGCGTCTGCAGGTTTCCTGGTATCTTTTCTTGCTTTGAATCTCATTCAGAGAAACAGCGAAGTCAATATGAGGCTTGTCATTTGCGGATATCATCCAATTGAATTACTGATCTCCATTCTTCTGTCTCTGCTATTAATGATTTCTCTTATAGGTGTTTATGTCGGATTACTTACTAATATCTTCTTCCCGGTAGATCACCTTGCCTCATTTATGCTTGGATTAATGCTTACAGGCTATGTCTATGGTTGCTATGGACTGGCAGTAGGCAGCGTGATTAAGGGAGAGCTGGAAGGAATATTGTTTATTGTACTGCTGGCTAACATTGATGCAGGCTGGCTGCAAAATCCTTTGTTTTATACTGGTGCTCAAAACCAGGCTGTTATTAAACTTCTTCCGGCTTATTATCCTTCCCAAACGGCTATTATTGCTGCTTTTACAGATTATTCAATCAATAAAGCAAGCTTGTACAGCCTTATCTATGGTTCAATATTTTTATTGCTTTCCACAATTATTTTCTTTCGTAAAATGCACATCAGGAAAATAGCCCATGGATCCTCTCATACTCAAAATCCTGTAAAAGACTCCTGCCCGGTTTAGTCCGTTTGAGAGTTACTCCTGATTACCCATGGCGACTTAACTGATTAATCCTCTTTAATCAGGCTAAAAGCAATTTAGAGTATTTTTGTATTTTTATTATTGCGGTTAATATATCTTCCATATCCCTTTTTGTGCCCAGAAAAACCCTCTGTCCCAGTGATAACCCTGTCTCCTTATCGATTGTTTCGTTAACCGGACAAAGATTTTCTCTTCTGTATTTATCAAGCCGCGCTTTGGAAAAAACCTTCTGAAATGCCGGTAAGTTCAAATAGGTTTCTATAAAAGGATCCAGATGAAGTGAAGAATCTATCCCGCGTCCAAATGCAATTCCTTCAGCGAGCATGGCTTCCCTGAACTTTGCTTTGGGCAGATTATTAAAATACTCCCCTTCATATATCAGCTGATATTCGTAGTATGCCCGTCTGGTCTGACCAGCATATTTTCTGGTAGGGCGAACGCCTTTGATTTCAGACAGCAATTTTTCAAGGTATATGGAATTCTCATCACGCAGGGCACTTTGCACCTCCAGACGACGTATTTGTCCCAGTAAAGTGGCTGCAACAAATGGTGTTATCCTGAAATTAGATCCCGGGAATGATCTCCTCAGACCTCTGGGGTCTCTCCCATTATTGGTATAACCTTCGACTTTTGCCATTAAATTATCGTCATTCCCTGTTACAGCACCACCTTCACCTCCGCAGAGACTCTTTCCTTCCTGGAAACTAAAACAGCCCAGATTGCCGACAGAACCCAGTTTTCTGTTCCTCCATTCGCCCATATGTGCCTGGCAGGCATCTTCAATAACTGCCAGGTTGTGTTTTTTTGCAATTGCAAGTATTTTGTCCATATCTGCTGCAGCTCCTCCGATGTGTACAGGAAGAATAGCCCTGGTATTTGGCGTTATTCGCTCTTCTATTAAATCGGCATTTATCATAAATGTTTCAGGATCTGAATCAACAAACACAGGCAATGCAAACAAATTGAATGTAGTCTGCGCAGTAGCAATAAATGTGTTTGTCTGTGTTATGACTTCATCACCAGGACCAATATCATAGGCGCGCTGAGCTGCATCCAGCGCAACAGTTCCGGAGCTGGCAGCGGCACAATAGCTGACTCCCATAAGTTTTGCAAACTCCTTTTCAAACCTGACTGAAAGTTCTTTATCAGAATTCCTGTATTCTGACCATCTGTTGCTTTTGTAAGCATCCAGATACATCTGAATATCTGAATCATCATATACAGGCCATGATCTTTCAAGAGCAGAACCTTTTGGGCGAACCGGAGCACCGCCAAGAATTGC
>CAZEKO010000051.1:0-6096 GCA_964512775.1 uncultured Bacteroides sp.
TTTTTAATTTTGAACTTTTGAATTGAAACAAATTAAAAGAAGTGCAAATATGAAAACATCGTTTCACAGAATTTACTGGGCAGGGCTGCTGGTCCTGCTGGTCCCTTTTCTTTCAGGTTGCGGTTATAACCAGATGATACAGCTTGATGAAGGTGTAACTTCCCAATGGGCACAGGTTGAAAACGCATATCAGAGACGTGCCGATCTTATTCCAAATCTAGTTGCAACTGTTAAAGGTTACGCAGAATATGAGCAGGAAACCCTCACAAAGGTGATTGAAGCCAGATCTAAAGCGACAAGCGTAAACATTAATGCTGAAAACCTTGATGCAGGGATGCTTCAGCAGTTTCAACAGGTACAGGATGAACTTAGTTCAGCATTGTCCAGGCTTCTGGTTGTTGTGGAAAAATATCCTGATCTGAAAGCAAACCAGAACTTTCTTGATCTCCAGGCACAGCTGGAAGGTACGGAAAACAGAATAGCCGTTGAAAGGCAGAAATTTAATACTGCCACAATGGATTATAACCAGTATATAAGGAAATTTCCTCAACTTATCGTAGCAAAAATATTTGGATTCGATAAGAAGGTATATTTTGAAGCCCGTGAAGGAAGTGAAGTTCCTCCAACCGTTGAATTTTAGAAATGCTACCTTCTAGATTCTTTACAAAGGAACAAAAAACCCGTATTCTGGATGCTATCCGTACAGCTGAATCCAATACGTCGGGTGAGATACGTGCTCATATCGAAAGGCTATGTCTGGGCGAACCAACCGATCGCGCAGTTTATCTGTTTGAAAAACTGGGGATGCATAAAACCAGCCTGAGAAATGGCGTTTTATTTTATCTGTCATTTGATGACCATAAACTTGCAATTATTGGAGATGCAGGCATCAATGCAGTAGTACCAGATGATTTCTGGGACCGGATCATGGATATAATGACAAATAAATTCCGTGAAGGTGATTTCACCGGTGGGCTTGAAAATGGTATCCTGACAGCAGGAACCCAGCTAAAGCAACATTTTCCTCATCTATCTGATGATGTCAATGAGTTGCCGGATGAAATTTCTTTCGGGGAAAACTAGAGAATATTATTTCTTATGTACAAAAAAGTAATAATACTATTATTATCAGTTATTCTGGGTCATTCCATAATGGCACAGGATATACCGGATCCAATGTATCCACCCAGAATGGTGAATGATTTTTCTGGACTTTTGAAGCCTGGTGATTTAGAAAGCCTTGAAAAGAAATTACAGTCTTTCTATTATGAAACTTCAACCCAGATATATATTGTAATCCTCGATGACCTGAGTGGATATGATATTTCCGATTTTGCCTTCCGGCTGGGTGAGAAATGGGGTGTTGGTACAAAGGGAAAAGATAACGGAATTGTAATCCTGCTCAATCCATCTCCAGACAGGACACATGGAGAAGCTTTCGTTGCTACAGGCTATGGGCTCGAAGGAGCCGTTCCGGATGCAATTGCCAACCGGCTTGTCGACCTTGAGATGGTGCCGCATTTCAGGGAACAAAAATACTACGAGGGACTTGATGCAGCAACAAACACAATCATTTCGCTGACCAGGGGTGAATTCACTGCTGAGAAATATCTCGCATCAAAGGAAGAAACACCTGCATTCCTGGAGGTACTTATACCTCTGATAATTTTAATAATTGTCTTCTCCATTGTAGGAGCCAGAAAATCCAGGTATTACTCAGCCGGACGAAATAACATTCCATTCTGGCTGGCTATGTTACTCCTCAGCGGTTCAAAAAATTCCCATAAAGGCAGTTTCAAAGATTTCAAGACTGGCACCGGAGGATTTGGAGGATTTGGAGGCGGGGGATTCGGAGGCGGAGGTTTCGGTGGCGGAGGAGGAGGCCATTTCGGCGGAGGGGGAGCCGGGGGAAGATGGTAACTGAATAAGGTGCGAAGGTCAGAAGGTGCGAAGGTTAGAAGGTTGCAGGTCAGAAAAGATGAAACTGAAAAAAATAATATTATATAATCTGGCAATATTTCTGTGCTGGATAAATGGACAACTGATACTTGCCACCTCATATCCCGATACAAGCCGCCTGAGCATTCTGTTTGCCGGTGATATAATGGGGCATGATTCCCAGATAAGTGCAGCATTCTATAATGAACGTGGTTCTTATGATTACAGTTTTTGCTTTTCTTACCTGAAACCATTAATTCAGAAAGCTGATATTGCAATAGGAAACCTTGAGGTGACTCTGGCCGGAGAGCCCTATAAAGGATATCCTCAATTTTCAAGCCCCGATGAACTTGCCACCGCCCTTAAGGAAACCGGATTCGACATACTTATAAATGCAAACAATCATGCCCTGGACAGAGGAAAGGAAGGACTTGAGCGTACTATAGAAGTGACTCGCAGTGAAGGTCTTATTATGACCGGCACATTCGAATCGGGAGAGGCCAGGGAGACCAGGTATCCTCTTATTGTTGAAAAAAATAATATCCTGCTCGCTATTCTGAATTATACTTATGGTACAAATGGACTGATCTCATCCCCGCCTAATATTGTCAATTATATTGATACTTCAATGATCCGACAGGATATCCAGAAAGTTCGGAAAGTAAATCCCGATTTTATTATTGCCTGTATGCATTGGGGAAATGAATACGAAAGAGTTGAAAATGAAACTCAACAGGCCCTGGCCCGGTTCCTGATAAAAGAAGGCGTCGACGCTATCATTGGATCTCATCCTCATGTTGTTCAGCCTGTCGAAATGTCATATAATGGTGTTGATCCAACTGATTCTATCCTGGTAGTGTATTCTCTCGGGAATTTCATTTCCAATCAGCGGGAAAGATACAGGGATGGTGGAATTATTTTCAGCCTTGAACTGACTAAAACAGAAAAAACCATCATTACAGATTATTCTTACCTGCCTGTGTGGGTGCAAAAACCTGAAATTAATAAGATAACCCGTTTCAGGTTAATACCTGCTAACCTTCCTGATGAAAAAAGTGAACTTTTAAAGCTTACCAGTGAGGAGATGGAAAAACTTGAAGAGTTTTATGATGATACGAGGACGAATCTCAGTAATATAAAGGAAATCCCGTTCGGCTTCTGATTAAGTATTCAGGCTATTTTTCGGAAGCCTGTTCTTCACCGCCAAAATCGACCAGGATCCTGCCGCAATATTCACAAACAATAATCTTTTTACGGGAGCGGATATCAAGTTGTCGCTGAGGGGGTATCTTATTAAAACACCCGCCACATGCGTCCCGCTGAACTGGTACGACAGCCAGACCGTTCCTGGCATTAGCACGAATTTTTTGATAGGCAATAACCAGGCGCTGTTCTACAGATTTCTGGATCTCATTTGAGCGTTTTATCAGGTTCTCTTCCTCCTTTTTGGTATCGGATATAATCTCATCAAGTTCCGATTTTTTATTCTGCAGGTCACCCTTTCTTTCATCCAGCAATTTTTGTGATTCTGCAATCTGGGCCTTTTTTTCTTCTACCTGCAGTGAGAATTCTTTTTTTCTTTTCTCAGAGAGTTCAATTTCAAGAGTTTGAAATTCAATTTCTTTCGAAATTGAGTCGAATTCCCTGTTATTTCTTACATTATTTTGTTGTTCCTGGTATTTTTTAATAAGTCCTTTAGAAGTAACAATTTCGTTATTTTTCTTGGACATAGAATCCTGAAGCTCACTTATTTCGGTTTCAAAATTTCTGATACGTGTTTCCAGCCCTTCAACCTCGTCTTCAAGATCCTGGACTTCCAATGGTAATTCCCCACGCAGTATCTTGATCCTGTCTATCCCTGAATCCACCGATTGAAGTTCAAAAAGAGCACGAAGTTTATCCTCGACCGACATTTCGATCACTTCTTCCACATGTTTTTTTGCTGCTGCCATATTTAAAAATAATTTACAGGATTAGTATATACACCCGAAAAATGAACCGCAAATTTAGGGAAATTTTTCAATATTAATTCATGAAATAATTCCGTAGTGAATTGTTCACTTTCGTAATGTCCGATATCAGCAATTATAATCTTCCTGTCAGCATCAAAAAACTGGTGGTACCTGATATCGGCAGTTATGTATATATCAGCTCCGTCGTTTATGGCCTGTTCCAGGAACTGGCTGCCGCTTCCTCCGCAAACAGCAACTTTCCTTATTTTTTTCTTAAGCAGTCCTGAGTGGCGGACAACTCCGGCTTTGAATATTTTCTTCAGGTTTTTCAGGAATACTGTTTCACTTACAGGTTCAGGAAGTTCCCCAATCATACCTGATCCAGCCTGAGGGTATGTATTTGCCAGCGGATAAATATCATAAGCGACTTCTTCATAAGGATGAGCATCAAGCAATGCTTTGATCACCGAATGTTCCCTGTACACAGGATAAATTGTTTCAATCCTTATTTCCTTTTCAACATGGAACTGGCCCTTCACACCGACAAACGGATTGGTATCTTCAGATCCCCGGAATGTTCCATCGCCCGCAGCATTGAAACTGCATTGATCATAGTTGCCGATATGCCCTGCCCCGGCTTCAAATACTTTCTCCCTGACTTTTGCAGCATGGCTGGAAGGAACAAAAAATACCAGTTTCCGGAGTTCTTCCTTCCTGGGAATAAGTATATGTGTATTAATAAGACCAAGCTTATCGGAGATTTTCATGTTTACACCCGTACGGACTGCATCCACATTTGTATGTGCTGCATAAAGTGCAATATTATTGCGGATGGCTTTAATAAGACACCGCTCTACATAATTATCGCCGGATAGTTTTTTGATCGGCCTGAAAAGAAGCGGATGGTGAGAGATGATCAGCCCTGAACCAAGCTTAATGGCCTCATTTATAACCTCTTCGGTCACATCAATACTTAAAAGCGCACTCTCAATGTCCTGCAAGGGATCACCGGCTATCAAACCGGAATTATCATAGGATTCCTGAAATGACAGTGGAGCGTATGACTCGAGGCATGAAATAATTTCCTTGATTTTCATCGGCAGGCAAAGGAACAAAGTTATTCATTCATTTCTTCCTTGATGTCCAGGAGCAACTTTTTAATGTTGTTTAAGGATTTAATGACCTCAAGGTTATTTATGGTATCCTCCCTGTTTTCTTTCAGCTTTTTCTGGGCACCCCTGAGTGTCATCCCCCTTTCTTTCACAAGATGGTAAATAATGTGGAAATTATCGATGTCTTCTTTTGTAAAAAGACGATTTCCTTTTTTATTCTTCTTTGGTTTGATGATATCAAACTCCCTCTCCCAGAACCTGATCAGTGAGGTATTGACATTAAACATTTCTGCAACCTCACCGATTGTATAAAAAAGCTTTTCTACTTTTTGATCTTTATATGGCATCTGGAAGCAATAAACAATTCTAAGTTATGAAAAAAATTATTCTGAACCAAAACAATAAAGATACCCGTCACGCGAAGCTATATATATCTTACGGTTCCATACAACAGGTGTGGCTTCGAATGTGGCTGAGAACCTGTCGATTAATGCAAATGTACCTTCTTTATTAAATTGAAAAAGCCATATTCCATAATAACTTGCGGCAATGAGCTTATCCCCTGCAAATACAGGAGTTGAGATGGACGGACCGATATATTTTTTATAAATAAGTTTTGGGTATGGATATAATGTAAGACTATCGGGACCACGGACCATTATCCCCTGTTCTATCTCCTGGTGACTTACAACACAGAGATAACCGTCAATTCCGACGAATGCAGCATAAGGTAATACAGAATCCACCGGGTACGAATCTGAAATGCCTATACTACCAATTATGCCTCCATTCCATGAGGAGAGAATGCTATCGGCAACAGGATAGTACCATATTACACAGCTATCTGGATCTTTCGAAGGATCGAGTTTGAAAGCCCCTCCATGGCCTGGAATGTATTGTTTTTCGACTGATACCAGCAGGCAACTGTCACTGGTTATGACGACTGATCCATCCAGATCTGAACCTGTTTTAAAATCCCAATCCAGTTCCCGGGATTCAAGGTTATAACCCCATACATGACCTGAGCCAGATGCTATATAAATATGATTTCCGAGTCTCGCCGGAGATGATTCAGTTACTACATTATACTTATG
>CAZEKO010000051.1:6196-11506 GCA_964512775.1 uncultured Bacteroides sp.
TACTGCCAGACAAGATTCCCGCTATCCGCACTGATTTTCTTCAGGTTGTGGTCATATGCTCCCTGGATAAGGAATAAGCGGCCGTCTTCCTCAACAATCAATGGCTGGCCTGTCCATCCTGCACCAGCCCAGATTTTTTCTCCTATATTTCTCGATATAACAGTTATCCCCTTTCCCAGATAATGTTTCCAGACTACCTCAAGCTCGTCCGGTGCTTCATTGCCATAGTAATTCCTTTTTTCGTTACCAAGAAAAGTGCCGATATGTACTTTTATTTCAGGAACAGTCAGCTCCTGTCCCAAGGAAAAGACCGTGTTACAGAAGAACAGGAAAAGAAACAGCTTGTATTTAAGCCAAATAGAAGTTTTCAGGGTTCTAAAATACAGATTGAAGATTAATCAAATGTCTGGCCCGAATGCATCGATAACTCAATCATACGGTCAAACTCTTCCGGGCTCAGGTCATTGAAATAATAGTTTATGGGATTTACCTTTTTGTTATTCATATAGACTTCATAATGCAGGTGAGGGGCGGTGGACAGCCCGGTATTTCCAACATATCCGATCACATCACCACGCTTGACTTCCTGGCCAAGCCTGACATTAAAGTCACTCAGGTGTGCATACATTGTCTTGTATCCGTAGCCATGATCAATGATGATCTGGTTGCCGTACCCCCTTCTTGACCATTCAACTGTTATTATTCTGCCATCACCGGTTGCATAGATCTCTGTTCCCGTAGGTGCTGTAAAATCCATACCATAATGAAACTTCAGAATCTTATATATAGGATGTATCCTGAATCCCCAACCTGATGCGGTTCTTGTCAGATCTTTATTTGATATAGGCTGAATGGCAGGAAGACTTGCTAATTGATCTTCTCTGTTCAAAGCAAGCCCTATTATTTCATCATAGGATTTGCTCTGGACATAAACTGCTTTTGTAATCTTATCGAGTTTCTTAGCTGTTTCAATTACAACATTGGATTGATTAAATCCTTCAAGGTATTCATACCTGTTTACACCTCCAAAACCTGCATCACGCACCGATCTTGGAATCGGTTCAGCATTAAAAATAGTCCGGTAAATATTATCATCACGTTTCTCAATATCCGATAGAACAGATTCGAGGCTTGAAACTTGATCATTAAGAAGTTCATACTGGAAAAGCAGCTGATTGTTTTCCCTCAACAACCTTTTCTCTTTAGGTGTGTTAAAAAAGCCTGAGTATAGAAGATTTAAAATTATAGCTGCAGTAAATATAACGACAAGGTAGGAAATCAGTACCAAAAGTTTTTTACCAAAGCTTTTCTGAATCCTGTCGTAACTGAGTGAATCAGGATTATACCTGTATTTAACTTTTGCCATAATAGTTGAAATCGCGGACTAAAATATGAAATTATTTTAATACTCGCAAATCACTAACTATCAATTTACTCTGCAAGGGAGACAATTTCATTATATTCCTGCGGGCTAAGATCATTGGAATAATAAAACCAGGGATTCACAGGTTTGTTAAAATAGTCCACCCCGTAATGCAAATGTGGTCCTGTAGATCTTCCGGAATCACCAAGTAGTCCAATAATCTGACCCCGCCGTACTTGTTGTCCCGGTTGTACCAGTATTTTTAGCAGGTGTGCATATCTTGAAGTATATCCGAAACCATGATCAATAATTATTTCCCTGCCGTAACCTCCGTTTGAAGTTCTTATGAAATCAACAATGCCATCACCTGTTGCGTACACATTTAAACCAGGATTAGCGGCATAATCGATTCCACAATGAAAAGTCGGTCTCTTTGAAAACGGATCTATACGCATACCAAAATCAGAACTGAGCCAGTAAGTCTCCTCCAGTGAAATGGGCTGAATAGCAGGTCTGCTGCTTAAAAAAGTTTTCCTTTCAAGCGCCAGTCTGTCAAGGTCTGTGAATGAGCTGTTCTGAAGGTCAGTCTTCATTTCAATATGTTCCAGGCGTATGGAAGTATTGATCATAAGATCTGATGAAGCATATCCTTCCAGATAATCATAATGATCACTACCACCAAATCCCGGTTTCCTTGCAAATGAAGGGAGAGGTTCAATATCAAGAATGCACCTGTAAATGCTGTCATCATTGACCTGGTATCCGGCAAGCAATCTGTCATAATTATCCATCTCATTATCCAATAGCTGATAACGTTCAACCAGCTCAGCGTTAACTTTCTGGAGATGGCTGTATTTAATCCTTATCCCCAGCCTGTCTGTGATGTTAATAATACCAGCCGTAAGAAGAAGGGTAAGTGTAGTGAACAGGAATGCAATTAATATCCTGGATTTCAGGGTTCTTTTAACCTGAACATAACGAAGGGTCTTGGGATCTAAATGGAACCTTCTCTGAAACATTTCCTGAAACTTATTCGCCTAAGTTAAAAATTAAACCATTTCCAACCAAATCTCTGCAAAAAAAAAGTTATTTTTACAACTTCCTGTATGTTAAATACTACTACAGCGTGCATGGGCAAATGACTTCAAAAGAAATCAGGCAATCCTTCCTGGATTATTTCAGGGAAAACAATCATCATATCATTCCTTCCGCTCCAATGGTCATCAAAAATGACCCCACTCTTATGTTTACCAATGCAGGCATGAACCAGTTCAAGGATATTTTCCTTGGCAACCAGGCTGAACAGCACAAGCGCATAGCCAACTCTCAGAAATGCCTTCGCGTGTCAGGAAAGCATAATGATCTTGAGGAAGTCGGACTTGATACCTACCATCATACTATGTTTGAAATGCTTGGTAACTGGTCGTTTGGTGATTACTTCAAGGAAGAAGCTATTGCCTGGGCGTGGGATTATCTCACGGAAAAACTCGGTATTGAATCCGACAGGCTTTATGCGACAGTCTTCGAGGGTGACAGCGGAGATGGCCTCGATGCAGATGAGGAATCATACCGTTTCTGGCTTAAACATACAAAATCTGATCATATACTTAAAGGCTCCAAAAAAGACAATTTCTGGGAAATGGGAGAAACAGGGCCATGCGGTCCCTGTTCCGAAATTCATATCGATATCCGGCCTGATAAAGAAAGAAAAAAGATTCCGGGCAGTGATCTGGTCAACAAGGCAAATCCTAATGTAATTGAATTATGGAACCTGGTGTTCATACAGTATAACAGAAAAAACGACGGGAAGCTGGAATCTCTTCCCAGGAAACATGTCGATACCGGACTCGGGCTTGAAAGGCTTTGCATGGTACTCCAGGGTAAATCTTCCAATTATGACACGGACCTGTTCCAGCCTGTTATCAGAGAAGCCTCCAAACTGACCGGGATTAAATATGGTCACAGCCACGAAACTGATACAGCATTGCGTGTGGTAGCTGATCATCTGCGTGCAATTGCCTTTGCAATAACAGACGGCCAGTTGCCTTCAAATAACAAGGCGGGATATGTGATAAGAAGGATCCTTCGCCGGGCACTCAGGTATGGATATACATTCCTGGAACAAAAAGATCCATTTATTTACCGTCTCGTGCCTGTCCTGGGTGAAGTAATGGGTGATGCGTTCCCGGAAATCAGAAAACAAGCGGAACTGGTTCAAAAAGTCATACGGGAAGAAGAAAATGCCTTCCTGAAAACACTCGATAAAGGTATCCGTATGCTTGACCAGATTACCGGCGAATCCATTAAAAAGAAGAAAAAAACAATTGATGGAAAATCGGCCTTCATACTTTATGACACCTATGGCTTCCCGCTGGACCTTACACAGCTTATCCTGAGAGAAAAAAGGCTGACTGTTGATCTTACTGAATTTGATGCAGAAATGAAGAAACAAAAATCAAGGTCAAAAGACGATGCAGTTGTGTCGACTGATGATTGGATCGAACTCATACCCACGGAAACCACCGAATTTGTTGGTTATGATACAACTGTTGCCAGTAGCATGATTGTAAAATACCGCCGGGTAGCAAAAAAAGGAACAGATTATTATCAACTGGTTTTTGATAAAACCCCATTTTACGCTGAAAGCGGAGGGCAGGTAGGTGACCAGGGATATATCGAATCCGATACCGAAAAAATACCCATCATCGATACACAAAAAGAGAATAACCTGATCCTTCATCTGTCGTCAGTACTTCCTGCTGACATAACTGCCACTTTTCGTGCAGTTGTTACCGAAGGTAAAAGATCAGATACGGCCAGGAATCATACATCCACCCACCTTCTGCACTATGCATTACGGCAGGTACTTGGACCGCATGTAGAACAGAAAGGATCGCTTGTTCATCCCGATTATTTAAGATTTGATTTCTCACATTTCCAGAAAGTTACTGATGAAGAGCTCACACAGATCGAATCACTTGTTAATGAACTTATCCGTCAAAACCTGTCACTTGAGGAAAAAAGATCTGTTCCAATGAATGAGGCAAAAAATATGGGTGCCCTTGCTTTTTTTGGTGAGAAATATGGCGATAAGGTCAGGGTTGTTCGTTTTGGCAGTTCTATCGAGCTGTGCGGTGGTACGCATGTAAAAAGGACAGGAGATATAGGATTTTTTATCCTTGTGCAGGAAAGCGCTATTGCCGCCGGAATAAGACGCATTGAAGCAAGGTCTGGCAGAGGAGCCGAAGATTGGGTAAGACACAACTTCAAAATATTCGATGAGATAAAACAACTTTTTAAGACACATGACCTTCCAAGTGCCATTAACAAAATGGTAAAAGAAAATACAGATCTCAGATTCCAGTTCGGGGAAATTCAAAATGAAGTAAGAGCTATTGCAAGAGATAATCTTAAAGGGAATATCCGGAAGATTGGAAATGTTAATGTAATTGCGGAAGAAATCTACCTGAAATCTGCTGAAAATATAAAGATCCTTGTTTATGAGTTAAAGGACCAGATCCCAGATCTTTTCATTATATTAGGTGCAAACCTCAATGGGAAAGCACATCTGTCCGTAATGATCTCCGAAAGTCTTGTCCGGAAATATAAACTTGATGCCAGGGTGATTATCAGGGAAATTGCCCCTGAAATTGAGGGAGGAGGAGGAGGACAGTCATTCTATGCTACTGCCGGTGGTAAAAAACCGGAAGGAATTTCCAACGCAATTACAAAAGCGCTTCAAATTCTTCAAAAGAGCATTTCTGCGGTATAGATTCATCAGGTTAAAACAATTCCAGATTACACCTTGCAACTTACAAATTGTAACTTGTAGCATGATTTATATTTAATTCTTATATTTGATTAAACTTAAATCTTTTATTATGGAAGTAACAAGAACATTTGACATTCTCGACCTCTATCGGGAGAAAAACATTAAGGATGATGCA
>CAZEKO010000052.1:0-11410 GCA_964512775.1 uncultured Bacteroides sp.
ACCCGAGAGACATACTGGCAAGTCCAAATTCAATCTCAGGAAACTATTCAGACTGGGAATGGATGGGATTACATCTTTTTCGACCAGGCCTGTCAGAATCAGCTTTATGATTGGCCTGTTCGTCATTATCCTCGGATTGATTTATGCGATTTATTCATTTTTCAATTTTTTCTTTGGACATACAACTCCCGGCTGGACTTCCCTTATGATAGTTCTGCTGCTGCTGGGAGGAATCCAATTGCTTAGCCTTGGAATCATTGGTGAATATATTTCACGAATTTTCAGTGAATCAAAAAAACGTCCCCACTATTTTTTTCAAGACAGATGCTGACACATAAATTTGTGACAAAGAACATCGGGGCGGTGCTGTCCTTTTTAATTACCCTGCTTATTATTTTTGTCGTCTTCAACCATCATATCCTGGAAGCTAATGAAGTCTCTTTTGTAAAGGGCGGTGATGGACTAAAAGGCACATTCTGTGCACTATTCCATATTCAATATGATACAAGTTACTGGTATACCCAATCCATGAACCATCCCTATGGCGAATCCATTTTTTTCACTGACAGTCAGCCATTCCAGACAAATCTGATTAAAGCATTCAAGGATACGCGTTTTGATTTTTCAGATTATGCTGTAGGAATATTGAATATCTCTCTTCTGTTTTCTTTTGTTTTATGCAGTTTATTCCTGTACCTGATATTAACTGAGCTGAAACTCCCGCCATGGTTAGCTCTCGTGGGCAGTTTAATCATCACATTTCTCACACCTCAATGGGGTTGTCTGAGTGGCGCTTACAGCTTAGGGTATGCCTACATCTTCCCGTTCGGGATCTGGCTCCTCATAAAATTCTATCAGCGTCCCTCCTACCTGGTATCCGTCATTTTCGGGATATTTATTTTTATTATCTGCGGGAAACACTTTTATTTTATTGCGCTCATCGGTATAGTCTGGCTTATTTACTGGATCTTCCTTTTTATTAAAGCGAAAAACTTATATGGGAAACTCACACCCCTGATCCCTCACTTCTTCATCCAGCTGATCATCCCGTTTATCATTTTCAGCATTTTCTCAGGAATGTATAATCCTAATACTGACCGTACAGCATACCCATGGGGGTTTCCTTATTTATCCATTCGACTGGCAGGTGTTTTCCTCCCGCTGGACAAACCTTACGGGAATTGGATTCACATTCGCGGTCCCTGGAGAATGATAAGCTATGTCGGACTTGTCAGCACACTGGTATCCATCTTTACTGTTGTCATTTTTATCAGAAGATGGATCAGTGAAGGAATATCCCGCGCTTTCCGGCTGACCGATAATTTTATCCTGAACGTCATGTTCCTGGCTGGTTTCATCAGCCTGTTGATATCACTTGGATTCCCACTCGTACTGGGAATGATCAAATTAATGAATTACATGGGACCACTTCGGCAATTAAGATCTAACGACAGGTTTGTTTTTCTATTTTTTTATATAATAAATATCTATTCATTTTATTTTCTTTGGAAATGGTATAGCAGTAGTACAAGGAAGTGGATCGCCACCGTAATCCTGCCCATTGCGATAATCTGGATGAGCTATGATGCGTATCTTAACATTCAACCCAAACCGAAAGCTCGTTATAACAAATTGGCAGCTCTTAATGATCGTGACAATATCCTTCCGGAAAACAGCTGGGTGAAAAACCATGACTGGAGCGAATACCAGGCAATCATGCCATTTCCTTATTTCCATGTCGGTTCGGAAAATTATTGGTATGGGGGTCTTTCTCCAATTATTAATCATGCTTTTATTACTTCCCTGAAAACCGGTTTGCCGCTCAATGCAGTGGCGCTAAGCCGTACTTCTCTTCATCAGACACTTAACAACCTCGACATCTACTTTGAACCCTGTAAGGAATATCCGGTTCTTAAAGATTTGAAGACTTTCAAACCCTATCTTCTCATACGGTGTAAAAACTGCAATCTTTCGGATAATGAATGGAGACTGATACATAAATCAACCTTGATTGATTCCAGCAATATTCTATATTTCTACAGATTCTATCCCGATAGTCTGGGAGCCATACTGAAAGAGTACCATACAGAACTGTTTCTGAAGGCTCAGAAACATTATAAGGATACATCAAATGTCTGGTATTTTTATAAATCAGATGGATGTTCCTAAAATATATTAGAACCTATCCCTCGCAGGGGACAGGTGAAAATCTATCGTATGATATGACCCGGGAAAACGAGATATTAACCTGTTCCCTTCCCGATTCCGGGCAATATATTGTATCATTCTGGTTTGAAGGAGCAAACAGGGATCTCTGGCCCGTCACCTATCTAAACCTCAATATTGATGATTCTAACGGCAAAATGTATCTTAAAGAACGAATTTCTTTTTTCGATAAAACGATCATGCGTGATAATAACCAGGGACTTGTGGAATTTCCTATATACATAAAAGATCGTGGCGATACATTTAGTCTGACATTATATAACCGATTTATCATTCATGGCACCATGAATCTGGACAGGATTTTGATACATCGTTCAGGGGAGGATGTGGTGATAAGGGATGGAGAAGAACTATACTTTAACAACAGACTTGTCGAAAATAATCTGTGACGAATCGTAAAAAGGTTTCAAGGGTTCTGTATTAGCCGATTTTAAATCCAATAATTTTTGCTGAAATAGAGCAACATTCTGATTTTATAATCTTGCGCTTGTGGACTTTTATCGTGCCTTAATTATTTTAGTATCTAAAAACTTTGATTTAATAATCAAAGCTGTTAATGACAGTTTTAATGATAAAAGGGCAGTACAGTAGATTCATAAGAGATAAAAATCCATTCTTACGTTTTATACATGACCCATTTCAGCATTTCTTTTAATGTAGCTTTTTTCCCATACATAAGTATCCCTGTCCGGTAAATCTTACCTGCCAGCCAGGTTGAACCCATAAAAAATGCAATAAGCAGACCGGCTGAAAGAAAGAATTCCGGCCATGGAACACCGAAAGGTATCCTGGCCATCATGACAATGGGGGACGTGAAGGGAATGATTGAAAACCAAAAAGCAATGGGACTGTCTGGATTATTTGTAATGCTGAAAAGTACTATAATGCCAAGGATTAGCGGCAGCAATATGGGGAAAACAAACTGCTGGGTGTCGGTTTCACTGTCAACAGCTGCACCTACGGCTGCAAAAAATGAAGCATAAAGCAAATAGCCGCCAAGGAAATAAAAAAGGAATGTCAGGATTATGACAGCAAAATTGACATTCTTAAGAGTACTCAGTGCAGCACGAAGTTCATTCATTTCCTCACTTGAACCAATTTGTTCTCCTTCAGATGGAGTGGCAGTCATTATATCCTGTGAAATTACCTGTTCGGTGGGTGTCATGCTGAATTCAGGGAAAAACACAGCCTGGGCAATGCTTACTAAGATAAAGGTTGAGATGATCCAGATCAGGAGTTGTGTCAACCCCACCATCGCGATCCCCACAATCTTGCCGAACATTAATTGAAAGGGTTTTACAGACGAAATAATAACTTCGATTATCCTGCTGGTCTTTTCTTCCACCACACCGCGCATTACCATAGTGCCGCAGAATATCAGGAACATGTACATCAGGATTCCACATATATATCCTACTGCCATCATTATTCCCGTGCTGCTTTCTTTTTCCTCTCCTTCTTCAGATAACTTAATAGTCCTTACATTAATGGTCGTCTTGACACCCTTCAGTATTTCATCCAGGTTTTCAATATTATATGTTTTAAGTTTCTGATCCCTTATATATTCTTCAAGGTATTTACTGATATGCATCTTGGTTGCAAGGCTAGGCTGTTTATCAGAATACAGGATTACCGAATTTGGATCATATGTCACAATATGTGAAATATATAATACTCCATAATATCCCATACTTTTAAAATTTTCCTTCAGGTCATTAACCCGGACATTATCGAGGTAATCGAATTTAAGATATTCCGTTTCAGGAATAACATTTCTGAAAAGATGGGAACTGTCTGCAATGGCTATTCTTTTGACATCCGTTTCTTCAACCTGGGCAAGCCATGCAGGAATTATCATCATAGCGGCAAATAAAAGCGGGCCCAGAATGGACATGATGATAAAGGATTTCTTGCGAACCCTTATGATGTATTCCCTGGCAATGATTATTGGAATTTTATTCATGCTCTGGCTGATTGTTGATTTTTCATCCCCTCTTTGACCACGCTGATGAAAATTTCATGCATCCCGGGAAGTTCTTCGTTAAAGGACAGTACTTTGACTTTTTGAATCAGGATTGCCAGCAATTCATTATCCGAAGAGGGGTATATGACTTTTATCCTGGCGAGCTGGTGGTCTTCTTCAGTTATTAAGTCAAGTAATTCGAAATGATTATTCATAGCCTGCCTCAATTTATCGTTATCTCCCAAAAAACCAACACGGTAGATGTTGGAACGGTATTGTTTCCTGATATCTGTAATATTCCCTTCAATAAGTTTGTGGCCATTATCGATCAGGGTGATATGATCACAAAGCTCTTCAACTGAGCCCATATCATGTGTCGAGAAGATTATTGTGGCACCTTCTTTTCTCAGGGTTAGAACCTCATTCTTCAGCATGTCAGCATTTATAGGATCAAATCCGCTGAAGGGTTCATCAAAAATTAAAAGATCTGGCTTGTGGAGGATAGTAATGACAAATTGCAGTTTTTGTTGCATACCTTTTGACAATTCCTCAACTTTCCTGTTCCACCATGAAATAATTTCGAATTTTTCAAACCAGTCTTTCAACCTTATAGTAGCTTCTTTTTTCTGCATTCCCTTTAGCTGAACAAGATATAATGCCTGCTCACCCACCTTCATTTTTTTGTAAAGGCCGCGTTCTTCAGGGAGGTATCCAATATGACTTATATCATCGCCAACAAATTTATGACCGTTGAAGAAAAGCTCCCCTTCATCCGGGGCAGTAATCTGGTTGATGATTCTTAGCAGGGTGGTTTTTCCTGCGCCATTCGGCCCAAGAAGTCCATAGATACTTCCTTTGGGAACAGAAACAGAGACTTTATCAAGTGCAATATGATTGGAAAATCGCTTGACAATATTCTCAGTCCGGAATATTTCCATGTAAAAATTTTATTTAAAATAACTTTTCATCCTCTCGAAGAAATTCTTCTCCGAGCTATCCGGATTTGGAACAAAATTATGTGATTCTGACAGTTTTTCCATCAGGTTTTTTTCTTCACGCGTTAATTCTTTTGGTACCCAGACATTGATACTTACCAGCAGATCTCCTTTTCCATAGCCATTTACATCAGGAAGACCTTTATTCCTAAGTCTCAATATCTTACCGGGTTGTGTGCCTGGTTCAATTTTGATTTTGACCTTCCCGTCCATCGTGGGAACCTCAACTGGTGTTCCCAGCGCAGCCTGAGGAATACTGAGATGCAGGTTATATAAGAGATCATTGCCATCACGCATCAGTTCAGGATGTTCTTCTTCATGTATTAGCACCAGCAGATCACCGTTGGCACCTCCTCTTCTGGCAGCATTTCCCTTGCCGCTGACGGTCATCTGCATTCCTTCACCCACTCCTGCAGGTATCGATATGGGGATAACTTCCTCACTGTTGATTATACCTTCACCATGGCATTCAACGCATTTTTCGGTAATTATCTTGCCCTCTCCACCGCAATTAGGGCATGTAGATGTTGTCTGCATCTGGCCAAGAAAAGTATTGGTGATCCTGGTGACCTGTCCTGTACCACGGCAGGTGGAGCATGTCGAGTAACCTGATGAGCTTTTGGCACCGGTACCGTCGCATTTGTCGCAGGGAATATACTTGCTGACCTTGATCTTTTTTGTAACTCCGTGTGCAATTTCTTCAAGATTTAATTTGACTTTCACACGGATATTTGATCCTCTGTTTGTCATTCTGGATGATCTGCGGCTGCTTCCAAAACCTCCAAATGTGCCAAAAACATCACCAAAAATATCTCCGAAATTTGAGAATATATCATCCATTGTCATACCGCCACCGAATCCACCACTTCCTGCACCCCCAAGGCCTGCATGGCCAAACTGGTCATAACGGGCTTTTTTATTTTCATCACTCAAAACCCCATAAGCCTCAGCAGCTTCTTTGAATTTTTCTTCAGCTTCTTTATTACCCGGATTCTTATCAGGGTGGTATTCCAGAGCTTTCTTGCGATATGCTTTTTTTATCTGTTCTTTGGAGGCATTCCGGGGGACCTGGAGTACTTCATAATAGTCTCGCTTTGCCATATTTAACGCTCCTTGGTATTTTGTTTATTTAGGATCATTCTCCCACAACAACTTTAGAATACCTGATGACCTTATCATTCAGTGTATATCCCTTATGAATCACTTCGATGACTTTTCCCTTAAGTTCATTTTCCTGCACAGGGAACTTGGTAACAGCATCATGATAATCAGTATTAAATTCCTGGTTAAGGGCATCAATTTCTTTGACTCCCTGTTGATTTAGATAATCCTTAAACTTGTTATAGATCAATTCAATACCCTGCCTTACAACATCAATATCCTGGGTTGATCTCATCGAATCGATCGCCCTCTCAAAATCATCTATAACAGGAAGGATTCGGGTAATAAGTTCTGTGCTGACATATTGCGTCAATTCAATTCTTTCTTTCATCGTTCTCTTCCTGTAGTTATCAAACTCGGCAGCTAACCTGAGGTATTTGTCATGCTGTTCTTTCAGCTTTGATTCCAGCTCTTTCTCTTTGGAAATTTTTTTTCGCTTTGTTTCCCCGGCTTCACCTTTCACTTCTTCGTCGGGAATAGTTTCTACTTTATTTTCTTCAGTCACTTCAGTTCCCTCAACTTTATCTGTGCCTTTAACATTCTCTTCAGTATCCTCTTTATGGGTATCAATCGTTTCTTTTTTCATCATATCGAAATGGGCTTAATTATAAATTTTAGGTTAATAGTGAACCACTGTACAAATGTATTGCCATTCCGTCTAACAGGACAAAATGTCATATTCAAATTTGTGCAGGCAATGTTTTCAGGAAATTCAATTCTGAGAGCAATATCGACAAACGGCTAATTCAATCGATGCGAGTTATTGATGCTCCAATTTTATTCAACCGGATGTCTATTTTCTCATAACCCCGGTCGATTTGTTCAATGTTATGAATAGTACTTTTTCCTTCTGCGGAAAGGGCGGCAATCAATAATGCCACACCTGCCCGGATATCAGGGGAGGTCATAATAGTTGGTCTCAGCTGAAACTGTCTGTTGAGGCCGATAACCGTAGCCCTGTGCGGATCGCAAAGGATGATTTGTGCACCCATATCGATAAGCTTGTCGACAAAAAATAGTCTGCTTTCAAACATCTTCTGGTGAATTAATACACTGCCTTTTGCCTGTGTGGCGACAACAAGAAATATACTTAAAAGGTCAGGAGTGAGCCCGGGCCATGGAGCATCCGCAATAGACATAATGGATCCATCGATAAAGGTCTCAATCTCATAATTTTCCTGTGCGGGGATGTACAGATCATTTCCTTTCTGCTCAAGCTGTATTCCTAGTCGGCCGAAAGATTGAGGAATGATCCCCAGGTCAGCAACCGATGCGTTCTTTATGAGTATTTCCGATTTTGTCATGGCAGCCATACCTATAAAACTGCCAACCTCAATCATATCAGGGAGTAGGGTGTGCTGACAGCCATGAAGTTCCTTCACACCTTCAATAGTAAGGAGATTTGAGCCGACACCGGAAATTTTGGCACCCATGGAAATCAACATTCTGCATAATTGCTGGATGTAAGGTTCACAAGCTGCATTATAGATTGTTGTTGTTCCCGTTGAAAGAACAGAGGTCATGATGATATTAGCAGTCCCTGTAACCGATGCCTCATCCAGCAACATATATGTCCCGCAGAGATTTTTACCCTCTACATGATAAAATTTGTCCCCTGGCTGAAAATTGAACCTGGCACCAAGTTTCTGAAATCCCAGAAAATGTGTGTCCAGCCGGCGTCGTCCTATCTTATCACCACCAGGAATAGGTATATATCCTTTCCCGAATCTTGCAAGCAACGGACCGAGCACCATAACCGATCCTCTCAGGCTGGCTCCTATTTTCTGGAATTCTTCAGAAAGCATAAACTCAATATCCACTTTTTCTGCCCGGAAAATAAACTTATGATCACCATCAGCAGTAATATTCACCCCCATGTTCCTGAGTAGCTCAATGAGATTATTTACATCAAGGATATCGGGAATATTTGAGATTGTAACAGGTTCCGGGGTAAGGAGGGATGCACAAATAACCTGAAGGGCTTCGTTCTTTGCCCCCTGGGGAAGAAGCTCTCCCCTGAGGGATTTACCACCATCAATGATAAATGTGCCCATATGCTATTTTTTACCCATCGTACGCTTTTTCTTTGTTTTGGCAAGAATATCCCTGGAATCAGACAATTTCAGATCTTTGTCAATAACAAGCTTCCCGTCGGAAAGTGTCTTAAGGTCTTCAAAAATTATATCATCAGTAACAACTTCCCTGTTCCAGGTCAGGTAACACTTTTTCATATGATTTGCAATCAGGCGAATCAGTGCCTCACGTTCTTTTCCTTCAGGATAATTTACAGCTTCCCTGATCATTAGCTCGGTGATCTTGCCGTAATGTTTATACCTGATACTATTTTTATTGTATGGGACTGGCCGGGGTTTCTCAAAAAGAACTTCAGGAGTGGGTTTATCATAAGGAGAATCAATATCCATCTTAAAATCTGACATGAGCTGAAGATGGTCCCAGAGTTTATGCTTGAAATCGGAGATATCACGGAGGTGAGGATTTAAATTACCCATAATAGAAATGATCGCTCTGGCAGCCCTGTTTCTTTCCTCCCTGTCCTCAATAGAAAGAACATGATCAACCATTTTTTGAATGTTACGTCCGTATTCAGGAAGAACCAAATGTTTCCGCTGGGTGTTGTAGTTGTAATCCATTTTTTAATTTTTTGCAAATCTAACTCAATTCATACAGCTATTCAAAGAAAAGCATTTTTTTTTAGCATATTGAAATTAAATCGATTTAAGTATTCGGAGCTTTGCAAATTTCAGGAGGAGTTGCTTCTGTCCGGCTGACTGGAAAAAAACAGTAGCTTTCTTATTCGGGAATTCACCTTCCATGTTGAGGACCTTTCCTTTTCCAAACCTGGGATGTTCCACTTCCATTCCAACCTGTATAGTTGAGGGATCGTCAGATTGAAAAGTTTGTTCTTTTTTGCCTCTTGAAGGAAGATCCCGGGATATTCTTGTTTTTATTTTCCTGTCATGACTCTCTCCCAGGACAAAATGAATTTTTCTGGTTTTAGGAAAGTTGCTTTGTCCAATAAAATTAGGGCTCATTAAACGGGCTTGTTCAATGAAGTCTGCATCAATTTCACTAAGGAATCTGCTGGGAGTACATCTTAGCAATACTCCCCACTTATATCTCGATTCGGCATAACTCAAACTTACTTTTTTCATAGCACGGGTTATAGCTACATAAAAAAGTCTTCTTTCTTCTTCGAGCTCTTCTCTTGTCGATGAAGAAAGCCGTGATGGGAAAAGGTCTTCTTCTAGTCCGGTGATAAAAACCTGCTTGAATTCAAGACCTTTAGCTGAATGTGCAGTCATTATAGTAACCTTGTTCCGGTCATCTTGCTTATCTGTATCAAGATCAGTAAGAAGGACTACATTCTGAAGGTAGGCATCAAGAGTTGTTTTTTCTCCCTCGGCCTGCATTTGGATAAATTCCTTAATACCATTTAAAAGCTCCTGGATGTTTTCATACTTACTTATGTTTTCAGGAGATTTGTCGTAATGCAGATCTTTCAATATACCAGTCGAATCTGCAATCGTGAAAGCCAGGTCGAAGGCCTCCATATGTTCGAGATTTTGCCGGAAATTCTCAATCTGGTTATAAAAAGAAGCAAGTTTCCCAATAGTGCCTTTATTAAAATGTTCATTATATTTTCCTGTTTCGGCAAGGATATCCCAGATCCTCTTGCCTGTCTTTGCGCTCAGTCCTTCCAGTTTTGAAATGGTTGTCTCACCAATTCCCCGCGATGGATAATTAATAATGCGTAATAATGCTTCCTCATCGTAAGGATTCATGACAAGCCTGAAGTAGGCAAGTATATCTTTAATTTCTTTACGCTGGTAAAATGAAAGACTTCCATATACCCTGTATGGAATATTCAATTTTCTCAAAGCTTCCTCAAATATTCTCGACTGCGCATTTGTCCTGTACAGGATAGCAAAATCTTTATAGTGCAATTGCTCTCCATAGATTGTATCCTGGATAAGGTTGGAAACAAGGTATCCTTCCTCATTATCAGTAGCCGCCCTGACAAGCCTGATTTTCTCTCCCGATTCGTTTCCAGACCAGATTTTTTTGCTGATCTGGTCCTTATTTTTGGAGATCAGGCTGTTTGCGGCATCAACAATATTTTTAGTGGACCTGTAATTTTGTTCAAGTTTGAATAGTGTATAACCGGGATAATCATGCTGAAAGTTCAGAATGTTTTCTATCCGTGCACCCCTGAAGGAATAAATGCTCTGCGCATCATCACCGACGACACAGATATTCTTATGAACGGCAGCAAGCTGGTTTATAATCATATATTGCACGTAATTCGTATCCTGGTACTCATCCACAAGGATGTAATCAAAAAAACGCTGGTATTTTTCAAGTACCTGTTTATGATCCCGGAAAAGAATATATGTATTCAGGAGTAAATCGTCGAAATCCATTGCGTTGGCTATCTTTAGCCGTGCTGAGTATTTCAGGTATATATTTGCAAATAAGGGTCGGCGCGCCATTTTATCCTGCTCGGTCAGCTGAGTACTGGACATATAAGCCTTTGGTGTAATCAGATTGTTCTTTGCAGAGGAAATCCTGCCGGCGACTTCTCCTGGCTTATAAACCTGATCATCAAGATTCATCTCCTTAATTATAACCTTCAGGAGATTTTTAGTATCCGATGTATCATAAATGGTATAACTTGAAGGGTAGTCAATAAATTTCCCCTCAAACCTGAGTATCCTGGCAAATATGGAGTGAAAGGTCCCCATCCATAAATTTCTTGCGAGGTCTTCACCAACAAGATACCCGATGCGTTCTTTCATCTCCCCGGCAGCTTTATTTGTAAATGTAAGTGCCAGGATTCCGGAAGGACGGATCCCGAAACTGAGAAGATGGGCGATCCTGTATGTCAGTACCCTGGTTTTGCCCGAACCAGCTCCGGCAATAACAAGTGCAGGTCCCTTAAAATCCTCAACAGCAGCCCTCTGCGCATCATTCAGATCATTCAAATATTTCCTCACAAAATTGCTTCTTTTAAGAACCGACTAAGTTAATAGAAAAATATCATGCA
>CAZEKO010000053.1:0-6748 GCA_964512775.1 uncultured Bacteroides sp.
AAAATATGCCGATTATAAATTCAATCGTTTCCTGGCTGAATATTAAAAGGTTACACCAGATCGACCTTTTCATGAAATATCCTTTTGATGTTCAGAAAGATACTTTATTCAGGTTACTTGAAAGGGCGAGCACCACTATAATTGGTAAAAAGCTTGGCTTTGACGGGATCAAAACCATTGATCAGTTTCAAAAACAGGTTCCTATTTATACATATGATGACCTGAAAGATTATGTTTCCAGAATTATGGAGGGAGAACAAAATCTTCTTTGGCCCAGCGAGATAAAATGGTTCGCAAAATCTTCCGGTACTACCAGCGATAAAAGTAAATTTATTCCTGTGAGTATGGAAGCTCTTGAAGAATGTCACTTCCGCGGAGGAAAGGATACTATCGCTATCTATACCAGAAATAATCCAAACAACAAAATACTTACTGGTAAAGGACTTACTCTGGGCGGGAGTCATAAAATCAGTAGTTATAGTAATCAATCATATTACGGTGATCTTTCTGCAATCCTGATCGAGAACCTCCCATTCTGGGCACATTTTATCAGAACACCGAGCCAGGAAATTGCACTAATGGATGAATGGGAAGAAAAACTGGAGCTGATCACGAAGGAGACCATCCGTGATAATGTTACCAACATTGCCGGCGTTCCTTCATGGAACCTGGTATTGATTAACCACATCCTTCAGTATACTGGTAAAAAGGATCTTCTGGAAATATGGCCAAACCTTGAATTATTTACCCATGGTGGTGTTAGCTTTACTCCCTATCGTGAGCAATATAAAAAGGTCATCCCTTCCGAATCAATGAACTACATGGAAGTCTATAATGCCTCGGAAGGGTTCTTTGCCCTTCAGAATGATCCTTCCAGGGATGATATGCTGCTGATGCTTGATTATGGTGTCTTTTATGAATTCATTCCACTTGCAGATATTGATTCGTCAGAACCAAAGGCGTATACTGTAGCAGATGTCAAACCAGACGTAAATTACGCTATGTTGATCACAACCAACGGAGGTTTGTGGCGTTATTTGATAGGAGATACCGTAGTTTTTACATCTCTTTATCCACATAAAATTAAAATCTCAGGCAGGACCAAACATTTTATAAATGCTTTTGGCGAGGAGATTATTATTGATAATGCTGAGAAAGCCCTTCAAATTGCATGCGAGAAAACCAATTCAACCATCCGCGAATATACGGCAGCACCGGTCTATATGACGTATAATACAAAAGGTTCTCATGAATGGATCATCGAATTTGAAAAAGAACCTGATGATCTCGAGTATTTCACCAGGGTTCTGGACAATGCCCTTTGCAGTATAAATTCGGATTATGAAGCTAAACGGTATAAAAATATCACTCTTGAAATGCCCGTTATACGGAAAACTGATAAAGGCACGTTCTATAAATGGCTTAGCAGTAAGGGAAAACTTGGTGGACAGAATAAAGTACCCCGACTTTCAAATGACCGTAAATACGTTGAGGAAATTCTGAATATTGCAAAATGAAATATCTCAAGTCAATTTTTTACATACTGATATTTTTTGTCGTACATGTAAACGCCCAGACGGATTTTCAATTAACTGGTAAACTAAATTCAGAATGCGACTATTTTGCTGTAGATCCATTGGGTAATGTTTACGTCATTCATGGACAGAATATCCAGAAATTCAATAACAGCCTTCAGAAAATTGCTGATTATTCTAATGTGTACCTCGGAAATATTTCATTTGCAGATGTATCTGATCCCTTAAGAATAATGCTGTATTACAGTGAATTTAATCAGGTTGTCTGGCTAGACAATTTTTTCCAGGAACTTAGAAGTCCTGTCCGGCTTGATGATCTTGGTATTGATCAGGCGATCCTTTTATGTTCATCAAACCTTGGCGGTTTCTGGGTTTTCGATCAGCTCAACAACCAGCTTCAATATTTCGATAAAAATCTAAAAAAAATTAACGAAAGTATCAGCCTGAATCCTGTCATTGGTGAAATGAAACCTTTGGCTATGATTGAAAAAAACCGGATGGTATATCTCTATTTCCCTGGACAAGGTATCCTCACATTTGATCAATTCGGAACATATAGCAGGACACTGCCCGTATTTCCAGATAATTATTTCCAGGTCACCGATGAAAGTATTTATTATCTTCAGGACAGTTCCTTTAAAAGATATAATCTGACCACCTTCAAAGAAGAAAAATTAATATTACCCGATACAACAGCCTTGCAGGCCGTTCAAATTCAGTCAGAATATTTTTATATAAAGAAGAAAGACGGTGTTTTCATTTATAAGTCTTCCTTACTTTATCAATGAAAGAATCATCCTAAAGAATATTTTCGTACATTAGTGATCACCGAATAAATATATTTTATATGCATATTGCAGTAGCCGGAAATATTGGATCAGGAAAAACCACTTTAACTACATTGCTGTCCAAACATTATAAGTGGGAGCCCCATTATGAGGATGTGGAAGATAATCCATATCTCAACGATTTTTACCAGGACATGCAGAGGTGGTCATTCAATCTTCAGATATATTTTATAAACAGTCGTTTTAATCAGATCATTGATATTCAAAAATCAGGAAGGGATGTAATCCAGGATAGAACTATCTATGAAGATGCTTATATTTTTGCTCCAAATCTTCATTCTATGGGATTAATGTCGACCAGGGATTTTGAAAATTATTTTACTCTTTTCAACCTGATCAGCTCCCTGATTGATCCTCCAGACCTTGTAATTTATTTAAGAGCATCAATCCCTACATTGGTTAACCAGATTCAAAACCGTGGAAGGAAATATGAAAGCAGCATCCGGCTTGATTACCTGAAACGTCTTAATGAAAGGTATGAAGCATGGGTGGAATCCTATAAGCTTGGAAAAATGCTGATTGTAGATGCAGATAATTATAATTTCCCCGACAGTGCAGAAGATCTTAGCGTGGTTATTGATAAGATCAATGCGGAACTGCATGGATTGTTTAAATAATTACCGCTCCTCAGGCTGGACTCGAACCAGCGACCCTCTGATTAACAGTCAGATGCTCTAACCAACTGAGCTACTGAGGAATGTTAATTTGTCCTTAATAAAAATCCCTCTAAAATTTGCCCTGCGAAAATAATAGGATTATATGAAATATCCAATATCTTTGTTTAATTAATTAAGCTTTGTAAATTATGAACAGTGTACTGGGTATGGGAAATGCCCTCGTTGATGTCATGACTCAACTTGATAGTGATAAGACTCTCCGCGAATTCAAGTTACCTAAAGGAAGTATGCAACTGGTCAATAAGGAATTCTCTAACCGGATCCTGGCCAGTACATTGGGATTGAAAAAACACCAATCATCAGGAGGATCAGCAGCGAATACAATTCATGGACTGGCGCATCTTGGTATTAAATCTGGTTTTGTTGGGAAAATAGGACACGATAATCTGGGCAGATTTTTCGAACAGGATATGAAACAAAATGGTATTAAACCTGTTTTGTTTCATGATCTGGAGGAAACAGGCAGATCTATTGCACTGGTTACCCCTGACTCAGAAAGAACATTCGCAACTTTCCTTGGTGCATCAATTGACCTGCAGGAGGAAGATATTACCTCGGATATATTCTCAGGATTCCATTACTTTCATGTAGAAGGGTACCTGGTTCAGAATAAAAAACTCATCAGAAAAGCACTTAGACTGGCCAAATCAAATGGACTAATTGTATCTTTTGATATGGCAAGTTATAATGTGGTTGCAGAAAATGTTGAATTCATCGAAGGAATTATTAAAGAATATGTGGATGTTGTATTTGCAAACGAACAGGAAGCAGAAGTTTTTACGGCAAAAAAATCAAAAGAAGCTTTCAGGGAACTTTCCAGATTTTGCGATATAGCAGTTATGAAAATGGGATTAAAGGGATCTCTTGTAAGAAGAGGCAGTGAAGAACATAGGATTGGGATCGAAGAAGTAAACACTATTGATACAACCGGAGCCGGCGATCTTTATGCTTCCGGATTTATCTATGGCATGTGCAAGGATTTACCCCTTGACAGATGCGGGCATGTAGGTGCTATCTGCAGTGCTTATGTCACTGAAGTAATCGGAGCAAAAATGGATGAAAAACGATGGGAAATCATCAGGCAGAAAATAGAGGAAGTTATATCTGCCTGAAAACAGGACTAAGCAAACCACTTACGTTCCCTCTCCAGATCACTATTTAATATATCTATCACCAGGTTTACATCATCCACTACCTGGAAATCAAACATTCCTACACAAATAAAATCAGCTCCATTCTTAAATGCATACCTGAATCCATCTTCAGGCTGTATGGCTCCACCTGCAAGGACTTTAAATCCAACCCATGGAACATCAATTCCTTTGAAAACTTCAATTGTTTGTTCGGGGAAAAGATCGAAAATATTATCGTGATATTTATTATGATCCAGAAAATATTCCCCATCCAATTGAAATTCTACTCTGAATTCGCGGGGGTTCGCAGACCAATATTGATCATGATGCAAAGTTTTAAAATAATAATCTGGTTTCAATCCCGCTTTCTCACAGGCAATAGGAGTCTGGATTGAATGTGCTCCTATACCGGCAAGGTATCCCTGACTGCGCACATAATCAACAGCCTTCCATAAAATGTCCATCTTTTCAGCCTTCACAAACCTGTCAGCATATGCACCTTGTATATATACTGAGGTCGCCCCGTAATTAATAGCTTCTTTAATCTCATAAAGCGGATCCTGGTCCACCTTATCCATATGCACCTGGCATATCGACATAATTTTACTTCCGGTGATTTTTTTATATTTATTCAGTAATGGATAAAACTGGTTGACCATATTAGTAGTATTGATCCCGGCTTGTTCACAGATATTCAACGTTTCAAAAATCTTGTTTTCAGAATTGTATTGCCTGAAAAGTTGATTGGCATAAAGAAGATCCCTTGCATGAGCCCATCCACCAATTAGATTACACCCAAGAATCAGCCTGGTCATTTCGAGATTCCCAATTTTTCCTTTCGGCAATTCACCCTTAAGTTCACTTAAATCAAATTTCTTTAAAGCGATGGTAGCCCCCGAAAGAACATCCGGTTCGACTGATTTGTTTCTTAAACCAGCACCGATTACCATACCACCGAAAAAAGGGAGCGAGATTAATCCCTTGAGTAATTCTCTTCTTTTGGAACCATCACCTGCATTATCTAAAGGGACATCAGGTTCTTTTTTACTTTTATTTTTAAAATATCCGATGAATTTTTCCAGACTGTATTCTTTTACCGGCCAGAAATAAATGACCACTAATATTAACGCTTCGATCAGATTCCTGTTTATTATCCAGTAATGACCTTCAGAGGAGACAGAAAAAACAGAGCTTCCAAATGGCGGGTATGCAAAGTAGTACAACAACAATAATGCTATACCTGCAACGGATGATATCCTGATAAAAATTCCAAGAAATAAACCAATCCCTATCAGGATCATTCCCCATATATTAAGAAAATTAACAATATTTAAAAGTCCGGGATCAGAAGCAAGCCAGTGAAAAAATCCGGATAAAAATCCGTATGATCCTCTCAAATAGGCTTCAGCTGACCAATCCGGAATAAATAATTTAATTATTCCTTCATATAGAAAATGCCATCCTATTACAATCCTCAGGATAAACAAAAAAATTGACTGATAGCGTTTCATATTCTTATGTATAAATTTTATTCCATTCCTTGTTTTTTCTCTTCTTCCAGCTGCCCTGATGGTAGGCATAACTTACTATGAGCGGGAGCACAGAAGTAGCTTCTGCATATACCATCTGTTCAAATTGTGTATCAACCTTCCCCCATGATGAAGCTTCTTTCAGGGTGGAACCTGAGCAACCACCGTCACGGGGATCTGCAACAGTGATCTGTATAGCATATTTGTGCATCGGCACATATTCTCCCAGCACTTCAGCACAAACGACAGTATCCTGCGCAAAATTTTTTGGAACCCCGCCACCAACCATAAACAATCCAGTTATGGGGGCTTTCATTTTAATCATAGTAATTTCCCTGAAATCTTTTACTGAATCAATGGAAACATGCTTTTTTGGATTCTGCCATTGATGTATTACCAATCCAAAACCAGCACTGCTATCGCTGAAAGCAGGACAAAAAATAGGTACATTTTTTTCATATGCAACCTGAACTAATGATTCCTTCTTTGTTGAATTTTTTACCAGATATTTCCCCATTTCTTTAATGAACTCCCGGGAAGAATAAACTCCTGGAGTCATTTTATCAGCTATATTCTTTATAGTATTATCACAAACCTGCAATTCATCCTCATCAATGAAAGTATCATATATTCTGTCGATGTAATGATGCCGCAGTTCCTTGTCTTTTATGAACTGATTTCCTTTATAATGACAAAAACCAATAGCCTCAAAGAAATCCATATCTACAATTGATGCCCCGGTGGCAACAACAACATCAATCATATTATATTTAATCATATCAGCATAAACTTGCATACATCCACCAGCACTGGTGCTTCCTGCAAGAGTAAGAATGATGGTCGATTCCCTGTCACGAAGCATCCGTTCAAAGATATCCGCTGCCTGGGCAGTTTCACGGGATGTAAAAGACATCTCCCGCATTTCATTGATGATGGATGTTGAATCAAAGGATGTTACATCAACATGTTTTATTTTTTCTTTTAAATAATCGATCTTTTTCATTTTTTCACAACAAATTATTGAGC
>CAZEKO010000053.1:6848-8309 GCA_964512775.1 uncultured Bacteroides sp.
GTATACCAGTCAAATCCACCGGGTTCTGGTGTACCTGTGGAAGGCATAACCGAAGGATCGAACACATCCAGGTCGACAGTTAAATAAACCTTTTCACTCAATGTCTGAATGACCTTCTCTATCCAGTCAGGCGATTGAAGTATTTTTTCTGCATAGAAAACACGACCTGGCTGCAAATATTCCTTCTCAATAATATCCATGCTCCTTATACCTACTTGTGTTATCGGGCAAAATTCCTTAATCCGTGCCATAGTACATGCATGACTGTACTTTGATCCCAAATATTCAGGCCGGAGATCGGTGTGTGCATCCAGCTGTAAAACCGAAAGGTCTGGATATTTAAGGAGATGAGCTTCAACTGAACCAATGGTGACGGAATGTTCTCCGCCCACAGTCACTACAAACTTATCAAGCGCAAGCCAGGAATCGATTCTTTCTTTTACAGCTTTGATCATTAATTCAGGACTGTCAGAAATTAAAACAGGGACGTCAGTGTAAATTCCATGCTTATACACCTCGGTCCCCGTTTCAATGTCATACAATTCCATGTTCGCTGAGGCTTCTATTAATGCCTCCGGCCCTTTATCGGCACCCTTGATCCAGGTGCTTGTTCCATCATAAGGAACAGGCACTATCACAACAGCCGACTGATTTTTTTCACTGAATACCTCCGGGAGATCCCCGTAACGGGTCATAGTGCAATCAGTTTTTAATCACAGGATAGTAGTAAGTGGTAAAACAGAGCGCTACCAGGGCGGTACCATAATTCTTTCTTGGGACAAAACTTTCAGATAGAATATGGATATCGTTCATATTGTATTGGTCTGAAAAACCGTTCCAGTATAACTCCTCCAGGCTGGCTTTCAACCTGCGTTCAAGCTCTTTTTCATCATAATTTCCGAAGTGTTCACAAACCAGTCCTCCATAACGTCTGTTACTGTTCTTATCATTCAACCAGCCATAGATTATACCAGCTGTTGCACGTTCTCCCTTTTCAGCATGACAGACAGACATAATAGTTTCCATAACCGAACCATGTTCAATATGTTCGGGTTTATCAATTTTCCTGGCAATACCCGGAAGTATGGATGAATAGGTTACGATATTACACATCTCGATCTTCGCTGAAAGCAATGCAAGGTGATAAGAACCTGCATGAATAGTAATGTCGCTTTCACCGGTTCCTGATGTTTCAAAATAATCTACTGGAATGCGGTTCCCGGTTAAAATCCCTTCAGACAGACCGGGTAACTGCTGTATTTTGTTCTTTTTAGCAAGAATAACCATTGTCGTTAAAAATTTAGAAAATTCAACAAAAAGTACAGATTTTGCGGAGAATAAAAATTCAACCGCACCGGTTTTAAGTAAGGGATATCAGACGATAATATTTCGAAGGATAAATAAAAGAGAAACAAGAATGACCCAAATAAAATAAACAGGTGCGTAACCTGCTATTTTATT
>CAZEKO010000053.1:8409-11278 GCA_964512775.1 uncultured Bacteroides sp.
GTTTCATAACTCCGTAACTGCGTTTCCCTCACTTTGGTAATATAAATATCTTCAGGGCCAAAGGTTTGTAAACTGTCAATCACCTGGAATATGGTATTGGTCAGTTCTTCTGTCCGGTCAGGATCGCAACCGAATGAGATTGCTACCCTGTAATTTTGTTTTGGGAAATGATTCAGTGCAGAACTGACATTGACTCCATAAGTACCACTTTTGTCTTCCCTTATTACCTCCCTGAGTTTAATGTCAAGAACACTGCCAAGGGATTGAAAGATATAATTATTTTCTCTGGACCATTCAGCATTGCCAGTAAAATTCATGCTGATCATTGCTTTTGGCTCAATACCCTTAATAACCTCTTTCCTGATTACCCCTACAGGGTAATTTATGCCAATATCTTTCCACGTTTCCTTTCTTTTTGTAATTGGCAGTCCACCCAGGTAAGTAGTAACAAATGGCTTTATTTTGTCGGGAGTGAAATTCCCGACAAAAATAAAGGTGAAATCCTCTGCATCGGCAAATCTGTCTCTGTAAAAGTTATATGTAACATTAAGATCCATTTGATCCAGCATTTCTGTTGCCCATGGTTTCTGACGCTGATGATATTGCGACATGGTCACCATAATAGTATCATAAAACGCATTTTCCGGATCCGCACTGCGGTTTTCGATATATCCCTTCATCCTCATCTGGAAAGATTTGAAGGCAATGGAGTCTTTTCGGGGAGCAGTCATGTACAGGTATATAAGCTGAAACATCGTTTCAATATCATCAGGAGATGCGTCCCCGATAACTCCTTCGGTAAGTTCACTGATATAAGGAAAAACGGTAACAACTTTACCGGTAAGTTTTTTATTCAGACTGTTTAAATCGAATTCCCCAACTCCACTGAGAGAGATTACATCTGATGCTGATCTTCCCGAGTTCCAATCTGCATCGTTAATAAGGGAAGTTCCACCAGTGCTGAAACCCTGAAATTGTATTTCATCATTTTTAAAATCAGTTGGTTTCAAAACAACTCTTATCCCATTTGAAAGCTTCCATTCAATCAAACCTGTTTCCGGATATATCTTTTCTTTCTTGATTTTTGAGGATTTCGGTATTTTATTAATTAAAGGTTCATCCGAGACTTCATCAACATATGCTTCAACCTTTTGTTCGTCCACTGATTTGAATATAGCCATTAAGCGATTCTCATCCGGAATAACTGACCTGGCCTGTTCAGGTCCATTAATAAAAACTACTCTGTTCTTTTCGGTCATCAGGATATTCACCATATTGTTGACTTCCTCCAGGGTTATCTCCGGAATAATTGCCTGTGATAATTCAAATTCATACCGGATACCAGGAATGGGTTCATCTTCAAGAAAATTTCGCTGGTATTCACCGGCGAAATTATCGGAGCTTGTCTTATCTCTTTCTTTATATATCTGTTCAATTTCTCTTAATAATTCATCCTTTGTACGGTCTAATTCCGATTGAGTAAATCCGTTCTGTCTGACCCTGTTCGACTCTGTAAGAAGAGTTTCTAATCCTTTTTCCACACCATCTTCCTTAACCGCGGCAGCAAGTTCATAGACATTTTTAGTCTTCACCAGGGAAGCTTTTACAGAATAACCAAAAATATATGGAGGCTCAGCCTGGCTTAAAAGTTCGTATAACCTGAAGTTTAACATCCTTGAATACAGCCTCTCCATTAGCATCCGTTTATAATCTGCAACTATAGTCTCGGGGAGCGGATCGCATTTATACATGACTTCAATTGTTGTTCTTGAAGCTTCCGGATCTGTAGCTATGGCAAATAGAGTTTCGTCATGATCCGGAACAGAAAAGGAATTTTTCTCCCTGTAATCAGCATTAAGAGGAATCCTGGCAAAATGTTTTTCAATCAGCTCATTAATATATTTCTTATCAAAATCCCCGACTGCAATAATAGCCATCAGGTCTGGCCTGTACCAGTCTCTGTAAAACCTCAACAGGGTAGAAGGTTCGAAGCTTTCAATGATTTCTTTCTTGCCAATTGGTAATCTGTCTGCATACCTTGAATCTCTTAATAATACCGGTAATTGTTTATCCCACATGCGCCTCTCAGCACCTCTTCCCTGACGCCATTCTTCCACAACAACGCCCCGTTCTTTTTCAATTTCCTCAGGTTCAAAGCTTATCTGATGAGCCCAGTCTTCCAGAATCTGAAATCCCTTTTCAACATATTCAGTACTGTCAGTTGGAACCTCAAGCATATAAACTGTTTCATCAAAACCGGTATATGCATTTATTTCAGGCCCGAATTGCATCCCGATAGACTCCAGGTAATCAATCAACTTTTGTTTGGCAAAATTCTTTGTCCCGTTAAAAGCCATATGCTCAACGAAATGTGCAAGGCCCCGCTGATCTTCATCTTCAAGAACCGCCCCTGCATTCACTACCAGCCATAAGAAAGCCCTGTTCTCAGGTTTTTTATTCTCTTTGATATAATAGGTAAATCCATTATCAAATTTTCCTTTTGTTACTGCCGAATCGACCGGAATGATAGCATTCAGGTCATTGAATTCTGTAAGCTGAGCGGATATTGGCCCTGAAAAGAACAGACAATAAATTAAGAATCCATAAATAGTATTCCTAAAAGGTTGGAAATTGATTTTTTTCATTGTTGAATAATTAATTCTTTTAACAAAAATATATATTATATCGGTACTATTTGATCTTTCATCTTTTTCAGGCATTTGCTCTATTGCCAAATTTTGTATATTTACTCAATTAGCAAATCAATCAAATAATTGTAATAAAATTCTTTATAAAATTCTGATTATATCATAAATCCCAATAACTCTAAATATTAAAAAAAAGACTATGAAAAAAATTTTTATTCTCT
>CAZEKO010000054.1:0-11035 GCA_964512775.1 uncultured Bacteroides sp.
ATTTAACATCGCTCCCCTTTTACTATTTAACTTCTATATTTAAAATTTCCTTAAGTAAGTAATTCTTGCAATCTGATAATTTTTGAATCTGCTAATCTTTGAATCTTCCAATCGAGCTACATTTCAGATAACTTCTTCTTCATCTCCTCATATTTATCCATCATCTGTAACCTGTAATATATTGTCTGCAATGTTTCAATAGCCGCACGTTCTTCAGGATTAATCTGATATGCTTTTTCCATAGGTTGTATTGCTTTCTTCAATTCATCATCAGCTATTGCCTTAGCAGTATTATATGCCTTAAGATCTTCAAGCTTATTGGCTTGCTCATATAATTCAACAGCATTATTAAAGTAAAGTGCTCCAATATTGAAATATGCATTAAAATATTCCGGATCGATCTCTATTGCCTGATTATAAGCTTCAAGAGCTTTTTCCTTATTACCACTCTTTTCATATAATGTCCCCTTGGCAAAATAGATAGACGGATTAGATGACTCCGCTTTTTCTGCAAGCTCGAGGTATACAAGACCTTTCTCGACATCTCCTGATGTCAGATAATAATTCACAATCTCTATCAGAATCAATGAGGTATCAGGATACTTTTTAAAACCTTCTTCCAGTGTCCTGATTGCAGCGTTTGAATCATTAACCAGAATATATTCACTTTTAAGAAGATAATAAGAATCACTTCCGCCATACCCAAGTTCAATAGCTTTCCGGAAATACTGGATTGCTTTATCATGTCTTCCGGCATTCTTAGCCGCCAGAGCAGCGTTGTAAATCACAATGGTATCAATATAACCCTCGTAAACACTGGCTTTGCTGACTTCCATTATATTTTCGAAAGCAGTGAGTGAAGCATCGTAATCTCCCTCTGTAAAACCCAGTATAGCTTTAGCTTCAAATTGTTTCTTCATTATTTCAAGATTTTCCTTGATTTTATTTTTCAGACCGCCTTTTACATCAAGTTCAAGTGCTTTGTTGTAAGCTGCAAGGGCTTCAGGCAAAGGATCAGGATGAATTACTTCAGTCTCTTTCCAACTTGTCAGCGCATCATTCTCAAAAGTTAAATTTATTCTTGGATAAACATATACCTGTTTGACAATCCCACCTTCCTCAACTGTTTTGACTTCCGTTGGTTCTTTCATAAATAGCTTGGTTTCCATGGTACTCATACCATATCTCAGGAATTCAATGTTTACATTATATATATCCTGGAATAATTCTCCCCTGAGTAACCATGTCTTGGGAAGTGCTGCTTTCTTTGCATTATTAATGTCCAGATTGCTTTTTTCCAGCTTTTTCTGGAGTGCACCATAATTAAGTGTTGGAGTGGCAGGCTGCTGACCTTGTGCATAAATAAAACTGAACAGTAGTAACAGCGAAATAAAAAGATTTTTCATTATAAAAAGATTTTTAATTTGATTGTTTGATTTAGAATTTCTTGTCACAAAAATAATTGATTTTGCAAATTAAGTTTCAAATTTCTTGCCAAAAGTTAAAATTTAATGGAATATTCTATTGTTCTTCATCGCCCTGGACTTTTGTAACTGCAGCAATCGTATCTCCATTTCGCAGATTAATCAGTTTAACTCCCTGAGTTGCGCGGCCCATAACGCGCATATCGCTTACACGCATCCTTATTGTAATTCCTGATTTATTGATGATCATCAGGTCATCTTCTTCAACGACTTCCTTAATAGCGATTAGATTACCGGTTTTTTCAGTTATATTAATTGTCTTAACGCCTTTGCCACCTCTGTTAGTGATCCGGTAATCTTCAACTTTCGATCTTTTTCCATATCCTCTTTCTGATACAACCAGTATATTGTGTCCCTCATCTTTCAGGCACACCATCCCTACCACTGCATCACCAGGCATTTCAGATAATTTAATACCTTTTACTCCTGAAGCAGAGCGTCCCATTGGTCGAACAGTTCGTTCATGGAAACGAATAGCTTTTCCGGAACGTACTGCCAGAAGGATTTCGTTATTGCCATCCGTCAGACGAGCTTCGATCAGATTATCGCCTTCCCTGATATTAATTGCCACAATTCCATTTGCCCTGGGCCTTGAATACGCTTCAAGGGAAGTTTTCTTGATAATACCCCGGGCAGTGCACAGTACAATATAGTTTTTCTCAATATAGTCCTTATCTGTCAGGTTTTTTACATTAATAAAAGCTCTCACCGTATCTCCCGGATCAATACTAAGGAGATTTTGTATTGCCCTACCCTTGGATGCTCTAACGCCTTCCGGTATTCCATAAACCTTCATCCACAGGCACTTACCCTTCTCTGTAAAGAAGAGAATGGTATTATGCATTGTAGCAGTAAACATCTGCTCAATAAAATCTTCCTCCCTGGCTGTGGATCCTCTTGCTCCTACTCCTCCCCTTCCCTGAGTCCTGTAGTCAGTAAGCGGCGTACGCTTAATATAACCAAGATGTGAGATGGTGATTACCATTTCATCGTCGGCATAAAAATCTTCGGGATTAAATTCTTCTGCATCCGGGACCATCTCTGTCCGCCTGTCATCACCGTATTTATCTCTTATCTCAATTAATTCATCTTTGATGATCTTCATTCTTAATCCTTCATCAGCAAGTACCTTTTTATAGTATTCTATCTGATTAAGCAATTCCTGGTATTCCTCCTTTATCTTTTCTCTCTCCAGTCCTGTAAGCCGTTGCAACCTCATGTCCAGAATAGCTTTAGCCTGGATTTCAGTAAGTTCAAAATTTGTCATCAATCCATTTTTCGCATCATCAACGGTCCGGGAAGACCTGATCAACTTGATTACCTCATCCAGGTGGTCAAGAGCAATAAGTAGCCCCTCAAGAATATGTGCCTTTTTCTCAGCCTGCTCAAGATCATACTGGGTTCTCCGGACAATAACCTCATGGCGATGACGAACAAAATAGGCAATCAGCTGTTTGAGGTTCAGCATTCTTGGCCTGCCATTGACCAGCGCAATATTATTGACATTAAAGCTTGACTGTAACTGAGTATATTTAAGCAACTGATTAAGAACAATATTGGAATTAGCTTCTTTTTTAAGAATAATAACTATCCTCATACCATTCCTGTCAGACTCATCGTTGATATATGAAATACCTTCAATTTTCTTTTCATTTATCAGATCAGCAGTTTTCTTTATCATTTCAGCCTTATTGACCATATAAGGTATCTCGGTCACGACTATTTTCTCCCTGCCGGATGATGTAATTTCAATTTCTGTCTTGGCGCGCATCATAATACGTCCACGGCCTGTCCTGTATGCTTCACGTACTCCCTGATAACCGTAAATAATTCCCCCTGTCGGGAAATCAGGAGATTTAATAATATCGATTAGTTCATCAACCTCAATATCTTTATTATCGATATAGGCTGTAATTGCATTAATACTGTCACGCAGATTATGCGGAGCCATATTTGTCGCCATTCCCACAGCAATACCTGAAGTCCCGTTAACCAGCAACAGTGGGATCTTTGTTGGAAGCACTGTCGGTTCCTGTAAAGTATCATCGAAATTAAACTGAAAATCCACGGTATTCTTCTCTATATCTGCAAGGGTTTCCTCAGCGATTTTCTTTAATCTTGCTTCAGTGTACCTCATGGCAGCCGGACTGTCACCATCAATTGAGCCAAAATTGCCCTGTCCGTCAACCAGTGGATATCGCATTGACCATTCCTGGGCCATCCTTACCATTGCATCATAGACTGATGTATCACCGTGCGGATGATATTTCCCGAGCACTTCTCCAACGATCCTGGCTGATTTTTTATAAGGCCTGTTAGCAGCAAGTCCCAGGTCAGACATACCAAATAAAACCCTCCGGTGGACAGGTTTCAATCCATCACGTACATCCGGCAGGGCTCTGGAAACAATTACAGACATTGAATAATCAATGTAGGCCGATTTCATTTCCTCCTCAATGTTCACCTTAACAATCTTCTCACCTTCATTCATAATCTGTTCTTTTTTATATCAATTCATTCTTAACTTCGAAAATACAGATTTATTGCCTTTTACAGGCAATTTACTATCCCTATTTTTCAACACATTCGTGTTTATAAAAGGTATAGTTTTTATTGCTATATTTGCAGTCAAATAATTATTTTTCAGCTCATAATAATCAACCGTTTCATCTAGTTATGGATGCCAGGTTTTCACAAAGGATTAAAGATGTCTTATCCTACAGCAAGGAAGAAGCTATCCGGCTTGGGAATGCCCATATCGGAACAGAACATCTTTTCCTCGGCATTCTCCGTGATGGTGAAGGACTTGCAATAGACATCCTCATTCTGCTTGGAGCTGAACTTTATGACCTTAGAAGATCTATTGAAGAAATGATACGTCCGCAGCGATCTGCAAAGATCCAGGATACTGATAATGTTCCCTTGTTGAAAAGTGCTGAAAAAGCACTTAAAATGGTTTATATCGAAGCTAAATCGCTTCAGGATGAAACTATTGATACAGGACATCTTCTGCTTGCAATCTTAAAAGACGAAAACAGTGTTGTCACCCAGGTTTTGAAGGAAAACAATATTGACTACGATACAGTAAGGGAAGAGCTTGAAAACAGCAAGAACAAACCCAGATCTGAATTTCCTGGTGATGAAGATGATGATGATGAACCAAGGTCACAGTTTGAGGGCGGCAAAGGAACCGGTGGTGCACAGTCGCCCAAGTCAACATCTGATACCCCTGTTCTTGACAATTTTGGAATCGACCTGACAAAAGCCGCCGAAGAAGGGAGGCTGGATCCAATCATTGGCAGGGAAAGGGAAATTGAAAGACTTGCACAAATTCTCAGCCGCAGGAAGAAAAATAATCCAATCCTGATCGGAGAACCTGGAGTAGGGAAATCTGCGATCGCTGAAGGACTTGCTAATCGCATTATCCAGCGAAAAGTTTCAAGGGTTCTTTTTGGAAAACGGGTGGTTACTCTTGATCTGGCCAGTATAGTTGCAGGTACTAAATACAGGGGACAATTTGAAGAAAGGATGAAAGCTATCCTGAACGAATTGAGCAAGACTAACACTATAATCCTCTTCATTGATGAGATCCACACTATTGTTGGCGCAGGCGGTGCGACCGGATCCCTTGATGCTGCAAATATGCTGAAACCAGCTCTTGCAAGAGGTGATATTCAGTGTATAGGGGCTACAACTCTTGATGAATACAGGCAACATATTGAGAAAGACGGAGCCCTGGAAAGAAGATTTCAAAAAGTAATGGTTGAGCCGACCACCGTTGAGGAAACTATAGAGATCCTTAATAATATCAAGGAACGGTATGAGGAACACCATAATGTTGTTTATACTCCTGAAGCCATAAAATCATGCGTAACACTCACTCAGCGTTACATTTCCGACCGTCTTCTTCCAGATAAAGCAATTGATGCGCTTGATGAATCAGGTTCACGTGTCCATATATCAAATATTGTTGTACCAGAGAGAATCTTAAAGCTGGAAGAAGAAATCGAAAATACCAAGAAAGAAAAGATCAGGGCAGTTAAGAACCAGAATTTTGAACGTGCTGCAAGTTTCAGGGATAAGGAAAAAGAACTGCTGGAAACACTTGAACAGGAAAAGGTCAGATGGGAAAAAGAACTTTCTAAAAACAGGCAAACCGTAGGTGAAGAACAGGTTGCCGAGATTGTTGCTATGATGACCGGTGTTCCCGTTCAGAGAATTGCTCAGGCTGAAGGAATGCGATTGCTTAAAATGGATGAAGAACTTAAAGGGAAAGTTATTGGACAGGAAGAAGCTATTGCGAAGGTAGTTAAATCCATACAACGAAACCGTGCAGGCCTTAAAGATCCTAATAAGCCCATAGGTACATTCATATTCCTGGGACCTACAGGTGTTGGAAAAACACAGCTGGCAAAAGTCCTCGCAGAGTATCTTTTCGACTCAATGGATAATCTCGTCAGAATCGATATGAGTGAGTATATGGAGAAATTTTCAGTTTCAAGACTGGTAGGTGCACCTCCAGGTTATATCGGCTATGAGGAAGGCGGACAGCTTACTGAAAAAATCAGAAGGAAACCCTATTCTGTTGTTCTTCTTGATGAAATTGAGAAAGCACACCCTGATGTATATCATATTCTGCTTCAGGTACTTGACGAAGGACAACTCACAGATAGTCTTGGCAGACGAGTGGATTTCAGGAATACAATCGTTATAATGACATCCAACATAGGGTCAAGACAGCTCAAGGATTTTGCACAGGGAGTTGGATTCTCACCAAAGAACCGGGCGGAATCAACAAATGAATATACCAAAAGCATAATCCAGAAAGCGTTGAAAAATGCATTTTCTCCGGAATTCCTTAATAGAATTGATGATATTGTCGTGTTTAATGCCCTCACACGTCAGGATATTTATAAAATTATCGATATTGAACTGATGGGGCTATATAAAAGGATTAATACCCTCGGTTACCAGGTTAAAATTAGTGATGCTGCCAAGGATTTCATAGTAGAAAAAGGTTATGATATACAGTTCGGTGCCCGGCCGTTAAAAAGAGCTATTCAAAAGTACCTCGAGGATCCTATGGCTGAAGTAATTATTGAAGCATCACTAAGGGATGGCGATACGATTGCAGTAGGTTTTGATGATACAAAACAGGAAATCAATATCAAAATCCAGAAAAATAAAAAACAATCCAAGGCAGAATCAAAGGATTCCTGATACTCCCCCGACTATCTCTCCATATAAATCATAATTCTCAGCTCTTTTTATCCTGATCCTGTAAAAGTTACCTGGCTCCAGTATTTTATCAGGATCATATACAAGTACTTCATTATCAATATCGGGTGAATCGTACTCGGTCCGTCCCACAGCATATTCGCCCTCCCTTGAATCTATCAGAACAGTATATGTATTACCAATCTTTTTGTTATTGATATTCAATGAAATATTCATTTGCATCTCCATTATTTCTTTAAGTCTCCTATCCTTCACCCTTTTCGGGATAACATCTTTATAATGCGTTGCAGCAAATGTACCTTTCTCTTCAGAATAGGTAAAAACACCAAGCCTTTCGAATTGCTGGGTTTCGACAAAATCAATCAGCTCTGAAAATTCCTTCTCACCTTCGCCCGGGTGACCTACAAGTAATGTAGTGCGAATAGCGATACCTGGAACGGTATCTCTTATCTGGCTGATAAGCTCCAATATCTCAGAGTGATTAATACTTCTGTGCATCCTGGTAAGTACTTTGTCTGAAATATGCTGGAAGGGTAAATCCAGGTAATTGCAGATAACCTTTTTTGCTGCCATTAATTTCAGGACTTTCAATGGGAAATTCGCCGGGTAAGCATAGTGAAGCCTTATCCATTCGATTCCATCTATTCCGGTCAGTTCCTCAAGCAACTCCGGCAAAGCTTGTTTGCCATAAATATCTGTTCCATAAGCTGTAAGGTCCTGTGCAATAAGTATCAGCTCTTTTACGCCTTTGGTGGCCAGGTACCGGGTTTCGGTGATTAAATCATTAAGAGGTCTTGATCTTTGTTTGCCCCGGATCAGGGGAATTGCACAAAACGAACATAACCGGTCACATCCTTCAGAAATTTTCAGGTATGCATAATGAGAAGGAGTAGCAAGAACCCGTTCACCGTATAGCTCTTCCCTGTATTTGCCTCCGAATTCATTGATTATCCTTTGAAAATCATTGACACCAAACCAGCCATTTACTTCAGGTATTTCTTTAATGAGTTCCGACACATATCTCTGTGACAAACAGCCAAATACATAAATTTTATCAATGTACCCATTTTTTTTTGCATGTACATATCTCAATATGGTATCAATGGATTCCTGTTTGGCATCATTAATAAATCCGCATGTATTTATGATGACAGTCCGAGCATCAAAACCATCAGAATCATGCACAAAATCAAAACCTGATGCATCCAGCTGCCTCATCAGAACCTCTGAATCGACAAGGTTTTTAGCGCAACCAAGGGTGATAATATTGATCTTATTACGTTTTCCTCGGATCATAATCAGATAGTCTGATTTTACGGGATGAAATAGTATAGCCTTACTGGGGCTTGCTTATCAGGAAGCGAATAAAGAATCTACGAACTCGGTCCTGTTAAAAACCTGAAGATCTTCCATTTTTTCGCCAATACCTATGTATTTTACAGGGACTTTGAATTGATCGGATATTCCTATGACGACCCCGCCCTTTGCAGTTCCGTCCAGCTTGGTTAAAGCAAGTGCATTTACGTCTGTGGCGATTGTAAATTGCCTGGCCTGTTCAAATGCATTTTGTCCGGTGGATCCATCAAGGATCAGCAACACTTCATGAGGTGCTCCGGGTACAACCTTTGCCATTACTTTTCTGATCTTCGACAGTTCATTCATCAGATTGACCTTATTATGTAACCTTCCTGCAGTATCGACAACTACCACGTCAAAATCTTTTGCTACCGCTGAAGAAAGTGTATCAAACGCAACCGATGCAGGATCAGATCCCATTTTCTGCTTTATTATATCTACTCCCACTCTTTGAGCCCAGATTGTAAGCTGGTCGACAGCTGCTGCCCTGAATGTATCAGCTGCCCCCAGGATTACTTTTTTACCTGCAGTTTTAAAATGGTATGCAAGTTTGCCAATCGTGGTGGTCTTACCAACACCATTCACTCCAACAACCATTATTACGTAAGGTTTTGCAGGGAGTGGATTTATGAAAGCAAATACCTGATTTGGATCATTTTCTGTCAGCAAGGCTGCAATTTCCTCTTTAAGAATTAAATTTAACTCCTCTGTACCAATGTACTTGTCATGTGATACTCTTTTCTCAATGCGTCCGATTATTTTAAGTGTAGTCTCTACTCCCACATCAGAGGAAATGAGTACCTCTTCAAGATTATCAAGGACTTCTTCATCAACTCTTGATTTACCAATGACAATACGCGAAAGTTTTTTCAGGACACTTTCTTTCGTTTTCTCAAGGCCTTTGTTCAGGTTATCTTTTTTTTCTTTGGTGAATAGTCCCATGATAATTTTCCTGCTTAAACAAAAAAAGCTTTCATACTGGAAAGCTTTTTACAAAGGGAAATTCTGGTAATTTATATTATTCTTCTTCTTTAGCGAAGAAATCATTAACATGATCATTATGCACTATTTCTTCTTTGAAAAAATAAGCACCTGTCTCCTTCGACTTTACCATTTTGATCACCCGTGAGAAGTTATTACCCACCCCGGTTCTTAATGTTCCAACTGTTTTTTTTGCCATGACTCAGATTATTTAGTTTCCTTATGAATGGTATATCTTTTTAATACCGGATTATATTTTTTCCTTTCCAGTCTGTCCGGTGTATTTTTCTTGTTTTTTGTAGTTATATACCTCGACATTCCAGGCATACCACTCTCTTTATGTTCAGTACATTCCAGAATTATCTGCACACGATTGCCTTTTTTAGCCATTTGTATTTAATTTTTAATAGGTCTTGATATATCCTTTAAGCACTGCATCATCCAGGGCTGATTTCAGACCTTTCTTATTGATAGTCCGGATTCCTGAAGCTGAAACCCTCAGTTTAATCCAGCGATTTTCTTCTGTAAGAAAGAATTTTTTATCAAAAAGGTTTGGATAAAACCGCCTTTTGGTCCTTCTTTTAGAATGCGAAACATTATTCCCGACCATAACCTTTTTCCCTGTTATCTGACAAACCTGCGACATTTCTAGTTGAATTTTAATTACTCCTTTAAAAAACAGTTCGCAAAATACGCGAATTTTGTTGAATAAATCAAATTTATTTTTAACTATTTTTTATCCAGGATTAACTTCCTCAGCATATTAAGTGCGGTCAAAGAAGCCTTTTGAATATTAGTATCGCGTTGATTACCAAAATGGAATTTTTCAGTAATAATCCTGTCTGAGGATGCGACCGAGATCCATACCAGTCCGACCGGTTTTTCATCGGTACCACCATCCGGACCTGCAATTCCTGAAGTGGCAATAGAATAGTCTGTTCCAAAGTGTTTCAGTGCACCAGCTGCCATCTCTGTTACTACCTGCTCGCTAACTGCGCCGAATGAGGCCAGGGATTTTTTCTTGACTCCCAGCATCTTTTCTTTTATTTCATTCGAGTATGCAACAACTGATCCTGTGAAATAACGTGAACTACCCGGGATTGATGTGATTAAATGAGCTATCATACCACCTGTACAGCTTTCAGCTATAGAAAGAGTCGAGCCTTTTTTATAAAGTAACTCTCCGATAACCTTTTCAAGTTTTTCATCTGCTGTGGCAACCACATGGTCAGATACAATCTTCAGTAATCTTTCAAGCTCACTGTTTAATATATTTTCTGTTTTATTCTTGTCTTTCCCGGTAATAGATAATCTTAGCCTGACTATGCCAGGTGAGGGTAAATAGGCCAGTCTGATTTCCTTTGACAAAGTATCCTCATATTCCTGCAGAAGCCTGGCAAGATGGGATTCCGGAATGCCCTGTGTAACAACAGTTCTGTGAAGAATGACGGGAAGATTATATTTTTTCCTGAGTTCCGGAAGAATGAAACCCGTCATCATGCCTTTCATTTCATATGGTACACCAGGCATGGAAATAAAGTCTTTGTCATCTTTTCTGAACCACATTCCGGGAGCTGTGCCCCAGCGATTTGGAATAACATTGCAGTTATCAGGGACCATTGCTTGTCCAAGGTTTAGTTCATTCATATCCACTCCTCTTGAACCAAGGAAATCTTTTATCATAACAAGCGCTTCATCATTCCTGACAAGCTTGCCTCCAAAATAACCGGCAAGTACATTTTTAGTTATATCATCCCTGGTAGGGCCAAGTCCTCCCGTCATAAAAATTATACTGGCCCTGATTCCGGCCTGATCAATTGCCTGAATGATTGCCGGCTCCTGGTCAGGAACAGATGTGATCTGTATCACACCGATTCCAATCCTATTCAAGGATTCGGCTATCCAGGCAGAATTTGTGTCAATCACCTGACCGATCAGGATTTCATCTCCAATTGTGATTATTTCTGCAAGCATAA
>CAZEKO010000055.1:0-1091 GCA_964512775.1 uncultured Bacteroides sp.
GATCTGCCCGGAATGGTAAAACAGGAAAATTTTCAGACAACCTATAAAGGTCTTAAGACTGATTTGTTTACCATTAAAAATGCTAACGGAGCTGTGATGCAGGTTACAAATTATGGCGCCAAGATTGTGACATTGTTTATTCCTGACAAAGAGGGGAATTTTGATGATATTGTTTTCGGATATGAAAAAATTCAGGAGTACCTGGATGGAGATAAGTACTTTGGTGCAATTGTGGGGAGGTATGCTAACAGGATCGCTGCCGGGAAATTTACCCTGGATGGGGTAGAGTACCAGCTTCCAAAGAATGAAGGCGGGAAGAATATGCTGCATGGAGGAGATTCAGGTTTTGATGACGCTGTGTGGGCTGGTGAAATAACAGAAACTCCTGAAGGTGAGGCTGTTAGGCTGACTCTTCACAGTCCTGATGGAGACCAGGGTTTCCCGGGCAATCTTCATGTTGTAATTTTATATACACTCACAAATGAAAATAAACTGATTGTCGATTACAGCGCTGTTACTGATAAACCAACTGTCATTAATCTTTCACAGCATTCCTACTTTAATCTTTCCGGTCATGCTTCCGGCCCGATTCTTAATCATGAACTGGTAATAAATGCAGACAATTTCACTCCGGTAGATCAGAATTTAATACCAACAGGAGAGATCAGGCCTGTTGAGGGTACAGCCTTCGATTTCAGAACTCCTCACCTGATTGGTGAAAGGATTGCCAATGCAGAAGAACAGCTTATCCTGGGCATGGGTTATGATCATAATTTTATATTGAATAAGGAAAGGGCGGGAGAACTTACCTTCGCTGCTTCAGCATACGACATACTTTCAGGCAGGTTTATGCAAGTTTATACCACTCATCCCGCTATACAGTTCTATACTGGTAATTTTCTGGATGGATCCGCAATTGGTAAGGGCGGGAGTGCATATATTTATCGTTCAGGTTTTTGCCTGGAAACACAATATTATCCTGATTCTCCAAACCATCCGAACTTTCCTTCAACAGTACTCAGGCCCGGTGACGAATATAAACACCGGACTGAGTTCAGGTTTTCGGTGAAATAGGGAACTGGCTTCTGGCT
>CAZEKO010000055.1:1191-3002 GCA_964512775.1 uncultured Bacteroides sp.
TTAAATAAAGAATTTCCAAATTATGATAATATGAAACATATTTTAATTCCAGTCGTACTGGTTCTAATTGCAGCTTCATGTCAGGTTAAACCTAAAGAAAAAACCTGGAAACCTGTGGAAGGTCCGTTGCTTACTCAGTGGGCAGATGATGTTAATCCTGGATCAGTCCTTCCTGAATATCCAAGGCCCCAGATGGTAAGGGATGAATGGATTAATCTTAATGGATTATGGGATTATGCAATTGTTCCTGCAGAAAATAATAAGCCTAAGAAGTATGATGGGAAAATACTGGTCCCGTTCTGTCCTGAATCCGCCTTATCGGGTGTCGGCAAAAGTGTTGGTCCTGATAACCGTTTGTGGTATCGCCGTACCTTCGAATTGCCTGCAGAATGGGCAGAAAAGTTGATTATGCTGAATTTTGGAGCTTCTGACTGGGAAACGACGGTCTGGATTAACGGAACCGAAGTGGGTTCCCATAAGGGCGGATATGATGCCTTCACTTTAGACATTACAGAGGCCCTTAAGAGTAAAGGACGCCAGGAGATAATTGTCTCAGTGTGGGACCCGGTTGATCAGGGAACACAACCACGTGGTAAACAGGTGCTTAATCCCGGGGGAATATGGTATACTTCGGTTACAGGTATCTGGCAGACTGTATGGCTTGAACCTCTCAACAAAGATCATATTAAGTCGGTTAATATTATTCCGGATATTGACAACAACCAGGTCACAATCGTGGCTGAATTATCAGAGGAAGTCTCAAAAGGCCATGTTCTTGATGCTATAATTTCCAAACAGGGACATTTAATATCAGAGGAGGTTTCAGAACTTAATTATGTGGTCTTACAACTAAGTGATCCAATACTCTGGACACCTGAATACCCTTACCTTTACGATTTAAGGCTGAATCTTATCAGGCAGGATGGAGTGATAGCCGACAGTATTGATGGTTACTTCGGCATGAGAAAAATATCACTTGGGAAAGATGACAAGGGGTATACACGGATGATGCTGAATGACGAGTTTGTATTCCAGTTCGGTCCGCTTGACCAGGGATGGTGGCCTGACGGACTTTACACAGCTCCGACAGATGAGGCTTTGAAATACGATATTGAGGTAACAAAAAAACTTGGTTTCAATATGGCAAGGAAGCATGTCAAGGCAGAACCCGACAGGTGGTATTTCTGGTGTGATCAGCTTGGTCTCCTGGTATGGCAGGATATGCCAAGCGGTGATGCATTTATAGGGGGGGATGATCCGGATATTAACAGAACAGAAGAATCTGAAAAACAGTATCGGTTTGAACTCAGGGAAATGATATTGGATCGTTTTAGTCATCCCTCCATAATCGTATGGGTACCTTTTAATGAAGGATGGGGCCAGTTTAAAACCGGTGAGATAGTGGATTATATACGGGAGATTGACAGTACCCGTCTTGTTAATTCAGCCAGCGGATGGACCGACAGGAATGTGGGAGATATCCGCGATGTACATGCATATCCCGGTCCTGCGATGCCTGAACCGGAAAAAGAAAGAGCCATTGTTCTCGGTGAATTCGGCGGACTTGGACTCCCGCTTGAAGGACATACATGGCAGGATAAAGATAACTGGGGTTACAAGAGCTTTAATAGCCAGGAAAAGTTGCTGGAAGCATACACCGGTTTAATTAACGAACTGATGCCTATGGTAGGGAAAGGCTTGTCTGCTGCCGTATATACACAAACCACAGATGTTGAGATAGAGGTGAACGGGCTGATGACTTATGACAGGGCCGTGATTAAGATGGATGCGGAGAAGTTGAAAAAAATAAA
>CAZEKO010000055.1:3102-7298 GCA_964512775.1 uncultured Bacteroides sp.
CATAGTAAATACAGTTTCCTTTTCAGGAACAGAAAAAGCAGAAATAGTACCATTATGAAGACGGAGGATCTGGCGGGACAGGCTTAGGCCGATACCTGAACCGCTTTGCTTGGTTGTGAAAAATGGTATGAATATTTTGTCTAAGACTTCCGGAAGAATACCTGTCCCGTTATCGGTTACCTGCATTGTGACACGTCCCCTTTTATTATAGGATGCTTTTAGTTCAATTGTAGGATTGGTGCGGTTTTCAAGTGCATGGATAGAATTCCTGATCAGATTAATTATCACCTGTTCAATGAGTTGCTCATCAGCTGATAACATAAGATTGTCAGGTTCAATCTTTGTCATGAAATTTATTTTGCTTTCGGCCAGTTCCTCCTCCATAAGTAAATAGATATTCTTGAAAAGTTCATTGACTGGGAATATCTTGAAGTTTGGTTTTGGGATCCGGGTTAAATTACGGTATGTATTGACGAAATGAAGCAATCCGGTACTTCGCTTATTGATTGTTTGAAGAGCCTGCAATATTTCCATAACAGTGTCTATATCAAGTTCTTCCTTAACATTCCCATTTTCTGTGATGCCTTTAAGCATGATTTCAAGTGTGGAGGAAAGGGATGCGATGGGAGTGATAGAATTCATGATCTCGTGTGTGAGGACCCTTATTAGTTTTTGCCAGGCCTCTGTCTCCTGTTCTTCCAGGACATTCTGAATATTGTTGACTGTAGAAAGAATGATAAGTTTGTCTTTTATTTTAAATTCCGTTGAATATATGGCCAGCTGAAGAATATCATCCTGGTCCTGTACCTTGACCAGTGCATTTTCCCCCGGATTAATATGTAAAAGTGTATTGACCAGTTCAGGACTGAGCTGTTCCAGTCCTTTAATATTTTTCAGGCTGTGGATCTGGAACAGTTTTTTAGCTGCCTTATTTATCATTTCAATAGTACCATCCTTACGATAAGCGAGAATGGCGACATCAATATTCTGAACAATACTCTGGAGGTAGTGGAAATGTTCCTCCTTCTCTGAACGGACTTTCTGAAAATCGTTTATAACATCGTTAAACGCCTTGTTAAGTTCGTCAAAAGAACTGCCCATACCTTCAATCTTGAATGACCGGCTAAATTCCGCGAACCGTATTGATTCAAGGAAGCTGGTCAGATCGCGGTTTGTTCTGTCGACATAGCGGATGAGGGCAAAAATCTCAAACAGGATCACTGCGCCGACAAGAAAAGGAGTAACATGAAAATTAGTTTCCAGTGCGATGAAAAAAAGAAATACGGTAGCTGCAAGGATAATTATCCTTACAATAATATTTATTCTGAAATTCTTATAGATCATATTTTTCCATCCTTCTGTACAGTGATGTTCTCGTTAATCCGAGTTCAGTAGCCGCCTGAGTAATATTACCCTGATATTGTTTAAGGACCCTGGTAATGATTGCTTTTTCAATTTCATCAAGATTGTAGGATTCCAGGTCAAATCCTTCTACCTTCTGACTTTGAGCAGATAGCAGGAAATCATCAGCCTCGAGTTTATCTATATCACTCATAATGACTGCCCTTTCAATGGCATGCTGGAGTTCCCTGACATTTCCCGGCCAATGGTACTGCATAAGTTTTTTCAGGCCTTCCGGAGCAACTCCTCTTATATCTTTTTTGTATTTTTTTGAATAAATCTTCAGAAAGTGATCAACAAGTAAAGGAATATCTGTTACCCTGTCCCGTAAAGGAGGCAGCTGAATTTCAACTGTATTTATCCGGTATAACAGATCCTGACGAAATCTGTTTTCACTTACCATGTCGCGGATATTTACATTGGTGGCACAGATCAGCCTGACATCCACAGGAACCGGTTTATTATTCCCGACGCGTGTCACTTCCTTCCGTTCAATTGCCGTTAAGAGTTTTGTCTGCATCGCGGTAGAAAGATTGCCGATTTCATCTAAAAAAAGAGTTCCCTTATCAGCAATTTCAAAACGGCCTGGTTTGGTTTTAATGGCGTCGGTAAATGCTCCTTTTTCATGACCGAAAAGCTCGCTTTCAAAAAGTGTTTCAGCAATTGATCCAAGGTCGACGTTGATAAAGACTTCATCTTTCCGCGTGGAATTTCTGTGCAATGCCCTTGCCACAAGCTCCTTACCTGTACCGTTTTCGCCCAGAATGAGGACGTTGGCATCTGTAGCGGCAACTTTATTAATAGACTTAAAGACCTGCTGCATACCGGAAGAATCTCCAATGAATTCATGGAAAGGCTTATCCAGCACGGCACTGATCTCCTGTTGCTTCGACCGCAATCCTTTGGCTTCCATACGGGATTTGTGCAGTTTGATTGAAGCTGAGACTGTTGCAAGGAGTTTCTCATTTTGCCATGGTTTGAGGATGAAATCCGTTGCCCCTGCTTTGATGGCTTTGACAGCTTTTTCAGCATCTCCGTATGCCGTTATAAATACAACAACCGCATCAGGTATTATTTCCAGAATTTTTGCCAGCCAGTCAAAACCTTCCTGCCCGCTGATGGCGTCTTTTGTGAAATTCATATCCAGCAGGATAACATCCCAATCTTCCTGAGTCAGCAAAGATGGGATCAGTTCCGGATTATTTACGGTTGTGATAAGTTCAACATGCTGTTTGAGCAATAATTTAAGCGCAAACAGGATGTCTTCATTATCATCCACTGCCATTATTTTCCCTACTTTTGTAATCATATTTGAAGAATAAAATAACGATGACGTCCGGCAAACGGCAGTAAATTTAAATATAATTTTTATGATTGTCCGGAATCGTACTATTATTGTTGCATAATTGAACAGTCAGAATAACCATTTAGGAAATTTCAGGATTATTTAATGTACTATCAGACAGTTATTTGCGGAATTTGGCATAATAAATGGTTAAATAAAATACATAACTTATTTCAATCTGGCAATGGATGGCATGGACCGCAAAATCGAGAAGAAGTTTAAATTCTTCAGCAGAAAGACTCTTTGGATTTCACTGGGTAGCATAGCGATTTTATTTGTTGCATTTAAGCTAATATTTGGTGATAAAAGTTCAAAGCTAAATGTTGAAACTGAAAAAATCTCTATTGCAGAGATCACGCGTGATGTTTTTCAGGACTATATTGCTGTGATCGGAACAGTTGAACCAATTCGGACTATCTATATTGATGCAATAGAAAGTGGCAGGGTTGAAGAAATAATTCTCGAGGAGGGTAGTAAGCTGAAGAAGGGTGATGTTATCCTTCGGATGAGCAATAACAACCTTATCCTTGAGATCTCCAACGTTGAGGCTCAGATTGTACAGGCAGTAAATCAGCAGAGGACTGCACAGCTCACGATGGTACAGCAACAGCTGAATTCGGAAACCCAGCTGATAGAAACGATCAGGCTACTGGCCCAGCATGAAAGAGCTTACAAAAATAATATAAAGCTTTTTGAAGAACAGCTTATATCCCGCGAAGAGTTTGACCAGTCTAAGGAAATGTATGACGCCACAAGTAGAAGGCTTACTTTATTAAAGGAAATACAATATCAGGATTCGATTTTCAGGAAGGTTCAGATAGAATCAATGGAAGCTTCTGTTGTGAGCCTGAACAGGAATCTCCAGATCATAAAGAGCCGGCTTGATAACCTGAATATCAGGGCATCAGTTGATGGTGAACTGGCCACATTGAATCCCGAAACAGGAGAGGTGGTAACTTATGGTACAAGGATCGGGACTATCAATATTCTGGATTCTTACAAACTAAGAGTTGAGATCGATGAGCATTATATTGCCCGTGTTAACAGGGGATTAACGGGTGAATGTGATTTTGCCAGCGTTTCATATCCCGGTAAAATCATTAAGATATATCCTGAAGTGCAAAACGGAAGGTTTTATGTAGACATGGAATTCACTTCCGGAATTCCTCCCCAGATTAAGATCGGTCAGACTTCCAGGATAAAGCTGGAACTTGGTGAATCAAACGAAGCTATACTGATTCCCAGGGGAGGCTTTTACCAGAGTACAGGCGGACAGTGGGTTTATATCATAAGTGAGGATGGAAGTTATGCCTATAAAAGAGATATCAGTATAGGAAGGCAAAATCCAAGATTTTATGAAGTCCTTGGCGGACTTGAGGTGGGAGAGAAGGTAATAGTATCCGGTTATGATAACTTCGGGGATGTAGATAAACTTATTCTGAAGGATTAA
>CAZEKO010000055.1:7398-10952 GCA_964512775.1 uncultured Bacteroides sp.
ACTATGGAGGTTAATAATGGTGATTTTGTTGCAATCATGGGGCCATCCGGATGCGGTAAATCCACACTATTAAATATTGTTGGATTACTTGATAATCCTTCGAGCGGCCTTTTATATTTCAACGGAGTGGAGGTGTCCAGATTCAGGGAAAGGCAAAGGACTAATCTGCGCAAGGGGAACATAGGTTTTGTATTTCAAAGCTTCAATCTGATAGATGAACTTACGGTATATGAAAATGTTGAATTGCCTTTGCTTTACATGAAAGTTTCATCCGCAGAGCGCAAGAAAAAAGTCAATGAGGTCCTTGACCGTATGAAAATCGTACACAGGAAAAAGCATTTTCCGCAGCAGCTCTCGGGGGGGCAGCAGCAAAGGGTTGCCATTTCAAGAGCTGTAGTCACAAAACCACAACTGATCCTGGCTGATGAACCAACAGGTAACCTTGATTCAGCAAACGGTGAAGAGGTTATGAACCTGCTCTCTGAGCTTAACAAGGATGGCACAACTGTAGTAATGGTTACCCACTCTCCAACTGATGCTGAAAAGGCGCACAGGATCATACATCTGTTTGACGGACATATAGTCACGGAAAATATTAAGCACGTTCTTTAAGAAATATCTGCGCTTAAAAAATAAACAAAGATGAAAGACCTTTGTGTTCCAATTCCAAATTTTGGTGAAGACCAGATAGCGAGCATTCTTTTAAAGGTTGGCGATGAAGAGATTGAATACAATTTCAGGGTAGCGTCATTCCCATGGGATGTGGAAGATGAACTAACCAGGGCGGATGATGAGGTGCATAATTCGCTTGCAAGGATTTCCCGACTCAAAAAAGCTATAGAAAGTTATGATAAGGAGTGGGAAATAATGCAGATATATACTCCTCTTGAGAATGCAAAATATATACAGGTTCTTTACCGGAGAAGGAGGAAAAAATAGTTATCTACCGGATATGTCAAAAAAAAAATCGGCAATGGTTACTTTTAGATCAGTGGTAATTACATTATGTTTTGTCCTCCCGGCCTGGCTGACAAGTGCACAAAAGGAATGGACGCTTGAAGACTGTATTGGATATGCACATGAAAATAATCTGCGGATCCAGAGACAGAAGCTGCTTGTGCGTTCAGCAGAAAGTGACCTGCTGACTGCGAGGTCTCAGACTCTGCCAACGGCGAATGCTTTTGGCAACTACACATTTAATAAAGGACGGGCTCCCAATTTTGATACCTATGAATATGTAGACCAGGCTTTTCAGGATGGTAATGTTGGCATTGAAAGCCGTCTGAATTTGTTTGCCGGGTTATCTACTTATAATACTATGCGGCAGAATCATTTTAACCTCCTGGCAAGATTGGAGGATGTTGAAGATCTGAAAAACAATATTACCATTTTAATAGGTGGTGCCTACCTGCAGATATTACTTAATACGGAATTGCTTAAGATAGCTGAAGATCAGCTTGCAATAACCCGGCAGCAGGTACAGAAAAATGAAAGACTGGTAGAAGTGGGCAATCTGTCAAGGGGTGATTTATATGAGATTCAGGCACAGGAAGCCAGGGAAGCTGCTAATGTTGTAGCTGCAAGGAATGACCTGGAAATATCATACCTAAACCTTGCACAGTATATGGATCTGGATACAAATGAAATAAAGCAGTTTTCAATTGTAATACCTGAACTGGCTATTACAGACGCCAGTGATCTCAGATCAGTTGACAGCGTATACAGTGATGCCCTTAAGGTTATGCCTATGGTAAAAAGTGCAGAATATAACCTGCTGGGTTTTGAGAAAGGACTTTCTGCAGCAAGGGGAGATCGGTACCCTTCCCTGTCAGCAAGATATCTTTATTATACTTTGTATAGCGAGATTTCAGTAAGTCCTGAGGACCCTACCGCTCCTTACCGCTGGCAGCAACAGCTTCAGGATAAAGGGTACCAGCAACTTTCTTTTTCCCTTAATATCCCTTTGTTTAACGGATTCAATGCCCAGAACAGGATAAGTCATGCAAAAGTTTCAATGCTTGATGCCAAAGTAAATCTTGAGCAGACGAAACAGACAATGTACAAGAGTATCCAGCAGGCATATGCAGATGCCCAGGCTGCACTTGAATATTATAACGCTAACCTGGAAGCGGTCAGGTCCACGGAAGAATCATTCAATTATACTCAACAGAAATTTAATGTAGGAATGGTCAGTTCCGTCGATTATAATCTTTCCAAAAATAATTTAACCAAAGCCCAATCCGACCTTTTGCAGGCCAAATTCCAGTATATCTTCTACACTAAGATACTTGATTTCTGGGCTGGTAAGCCTATTAGATTGTAAAGCCCCTTTACTTTGTTGTGGGGGGATATACCTGTTCCCCTCCGGAGAAAGTCATTCTGATTTTAACGTCAGGAATCTCCTTTTCAGGGATAGTCATTAGATCTGAATAAGTGACGATGAAATCTGCAAATTTTCCGGGCTCGATGCTTCCCTTTTCATTTTCTTCAAAAGCAGCTTTTGCGGCCCAGATGGTCATAGCTCTGAGAGCTTCCTCTCTGGTCAGTCTTTGTTCAGGCATGAATCCTCCCTCAGGATATCCCTCCAGGTCTTTTCGGGAAACAGCAGCATAAAATCCATACACAGGATTAATAGATTCAACCGGGAAATCGCTGCCATTTGGAATCCAGCCATTTTGTTCCAGCAGTTTTTTAAATGCATATGCACCCACCAGCCTTTTTTCACCAAGCCTTTCATCCGCCCAATACATATCAGATGTGGCGTGAGTAGGCTGGACGGAAGGAATTATATTATATTTCCTGAACTGAATGAAATCATCAGGATGTACTACCTGGGCATGTTCAATCCGCCAACGCTTATCGTTTTCTCCTTTAAGGATATCACTGTAAATTTTCAGGATCAGCCGGTTTGCACTATCACCGATGCAATGCGTATTTACCTGGTAACCAGACTGGTATGCTTCTCTGCAGTTATTTATAAGATTATCCGGATCAGTTGTAAGAAGGCCGTAATTGCCGGGATCATCAGCATATGGTTCCAGCAAGAGTGCACCGCGTGAGCCCAGAGCTCCATCGGCATATAATTTCAGGGATCTTACATTAAGATGATCTGTCTTATATATCCCCTTATACATGTATTCTTCAAAATTTTTCCTGCCGGGCTCAAGCATACCATAGATTCTCATTTTTAACAATCCTGCTTTTTGAAGGGAATCGATTAAATGTAAATCTTCATAATCGAGTCCAGCATCATGAACACCGGTAAGACCCACTGCAAAACAATTCTCCTGTGCTTTGAGAAGCCCGGCACTCTTTTCTTCCTGAGATGGTTCAGGTATGATCTTACTTACCAGTCCGATTGCATTATCCACGAGCAATCCTGTGAGTTTTCCGTTTCTGGTGAAAATAGTTCCGCCAGTGACTTTCATTCCGGGATTAATTCCTGCTCTCCGCAAAGCTTCAGAACTTGCCAGTGCGGCATGTCCGTCTATACGTGTTATAAGAACCGGTTTTCCCGGGAATAATTCATCAAGTTTTTCATTAGAAGGGAATTC
>CAZEKO010000056.1:0-2157 GCA_964512775.1 uncultured Bacteroides sp.
AACGGTAAAAAAGGCTGATTGATATTTCGGGATTTTCCTGAAAATGGGGTCTGAGAGTTGGTGGAGGTGTATACTAAACCCTGCTTTTCAGGATCAATAACATTATTTCAATGTACAGGAAAATCTGGAAAGAATGCCACTCCTCAGTTTGTTCCATCTACTTTTTAGGTAAAGCCGGAGAACGAATCACCACATTAACTGGTTTTAGAATAAGGGATTATTTGATTACGGATGACGTTATTACAAAGGTTGAGCGTCCGGATAAAGTTTACCTGAAATTCACCAATGAAGATGGCTATACGGAGAGAGCCAGTAAAACACTTACCTATAAGGCTTTCAGTGATCGTATTTTAAGTCCGGGTGATAATAAGTTACCTGGATATACTATTATCAGGCTCGATGACAAGGAGTTTCGCAAGATCCCATCACTTAAGTGTGGCAGAAAGATAAATTTTGATATCGGTCATCCGATAGCGATTTTGGGGCATCATAGTGAACAGGGTAACCTGGCCATAAAGGGTGGTATAATATCTTCTTTTTTCACGCTACAGGATGGACTGAACTACATTCAGGTGGATTGCTCAATACATCAGGGTAATGCCGGGAGTCCCCTTATTGAAGCCGAGAATATGGAAGTTATTGGCGTCATTGGCCACCATCTGAAGGCAATCAAACGTTCCTATCGTAATATCATGAATATCTTTAACCAGAATATTGCTCTTCTTAATGAAGTTGTAGGAAAATATAATTTTGATGATGTCGATCCGGTACAAGTGCTTATAGCCAATCAAAGCCAGATCAAACACGTAGTAAAAGAATTTTTTCAATCAAATGATATGAAAGTAGGATTTGCGGTAGAATTATGTAACCTGATTGATTATTGTCCGGATCTTGATTTAGCAATCGATTATGAAACAAAAGCAGAGGAGTAACCTTATTTTGCTGAGGTATCTTCTTTCATTCCTTCGATGATTTTTGATATTTCTTCATCTGCGACCTTCAGCTTTTTTCTGCAAATCTCAAGTAATACAGAGGCTCTTTTCACTTTGTCGGTTAATTCATCCACATTAAGTTCACCGCTTTCAATCTTCCTGATTATTTCCTCTATCTCACGGACAGCATCCTTGTATGAAATTTCTGTTTTAGACATATTGCATAGTTTTATTTTGAATACGGGAGTGAAAATGTAAATGTACTGCCTTTATCAGGTTCACTTTCAACCTGTATAGTGCCTTTATGGATATCGACAAATTCCTTACATAGTAACAGTCCAAGGCCAGTACCTTTTTCATCTGATGTGCCGTTCTTAATAACATGAGTGTCCAGATGGAATAGATTATTGATTTGATCTCTGGTCATCCCAATTCCAGTATCTGAAACGGAAATATCTACTTTCCCGTTTGATTTTTCGGCAGAAAGGGTAATATAACCACCGGAGGGAGTAAACTTGATAGCATTACTTACCAGGTTTCTCAGAATAGTTGACAGGAGATTTTTATCAGCAAAAACATTGAAGTTTTCAGGTATATTATTGAATACTGTAATGTTCTTTTTCTTTATCTGGATATTGAATATGTTTTGTATATCATTTGTGACAGGCAGGAGAGTGCAATGTTTAGGTGAAAAATCAATATTGCCTGCTTGTGATCTCGACCAGTCAAGGAGGTTCTCAACAAGCTGGTGAATATTACGGGCCGAATCATTTATTATTTTATTATATTTCCGTATCTCTTCCAGAGTATAATCACGGGTAGTACCTGATATCAGTTCACTGAAACCCAGCAATGCATTTAAAGGATTCCTGAGGTCGTGGCCAATAATGGAAAAGAATTTATCCTTGGTTGCATTCAGCTCTTTGAGATTTAACTCCGATTCTTTAAGCCTGCGAAGGGTAGCTTCAAGTTCTTTGTTTTTCTGAGTCAGCAGATCATTGGTTTCACGCTTCAACCGATTACGTTTTGAATTGATAATCCAAATCATACCTGCCAGGGATAAAATAATTACCAGCGCAATAACACCAATTCTTAGCCTGTTCAACCTGAGATTTTTAATTTCATTATCCCTTTTTAGCAGTTCGATCTCATTTTTAAAGTTTTCCGCATTGTATTTCAGTTCCAGCTCTTTTATTTTTAAACTTGATTCCTGGTAATTGAGACT
>CAZEKO010000056.1:2257-5987 GCA_964512775.1 uncultured Bacteroides sp.
TCATATGCTTTTTGTGTATATACCAGGGCCTTTTCATATTCTTTTTGTTCGAGATATAATCCACCTATATTATTGTTCAGGATAAAAACTATTTCATCTTTTCCAAGCCCGGAATAGATCTGCAGGGCTTTATTGAAATATTCCAGAGCCGTTTCATAACTGCGTGTTTTCAGGTGGACTGCACCAATATTGTTGAGTGTTCTGGCAATATCATTGCTGTCTCCCAGTTCCTGCCTGATGGTCAATGCCCTTTGATAATAATCAAGACTCTTGGTGAAATCACTGAGAAGATAATACGCATTTCCGGTCATGTTAAGGGAATTCCCTATGCGGAACCTGTCATCTGTTTTTTCTGAAAGAGTGAGTGCATGGGTGGCAAACATCAGGCTGGTATCGAATGAGCGTTGCCAGTACAATTGTGCAAGTTCATTAAACAGATCGATACGTGAAGTGTCATCGACTTTCCTCAATTGAGTGAACAGGCTATCAATATATGGATCAGAATGAGCCTTTCCATTATCAATTAAAAGAACTGCAATTATGATAAAAATCAGAATTGACCTTAACATATACTTTTCCGGCGCTTTAAAAATCAAACGAAAGTAAAAAATCTTCTTCAAAAAAATATAACTTCAATCGGTAACTTCTCTTATTTCACTGGCGATCCTGCCTTCATGCAACCGTGTTTCAATTAAATTCCCCTTCTGAACCTGGTTACTGTTCCTGAGAGGTTTTCCATTAAATATGGTAATGGAATACCCGCGTTCAAGGATCTTCTGCGGATCCAGATCTGTATTTCTCTGATACAATAAATCAAGATGTTTACTGTTCATTTCCAGTACTTTATCAATTCTGTTGCTGAGAGATAATATAAGATTTTCCAGCATCATTGAATGAAAGCTTAGCCTGTTTTTTACAGCGGGGAAAAAATTCCTGATATAATGCTGGTGTTGGAGGTTGAGCTTCGCAAGTAAACTGTTGGTTGCCAATCTTATTTTGTCTAAAAACTGGCCAAGCCTGTCTGAATGATATTGCATCCTGATACTGATTATATTGATAATCCGTTGCTGTATTAAATTGAGGCTTTTGTGGTATTCATTGAGAATAGTCCCGGAAAGTCTTTCAAGCTTTATCTTTGACTGAACAAGGATCTGTTCGAATTCACCTACCCTGTCGATAAAGAATTCGGCTGCTGCTGTAGGAGTCTTCAACCTGGTATGGGCTACCATATCTGCTATTGTTTCGTCCTGTTCGTGGCCAATCCCGGTCAGCACGGGAACAGGGAATTGAGTGATATAATAAGCGATGTTATAATTATCGAATGTCGCCAGGTCTGATTTAGATCCTCCACCACGGATAATGACAACGGCATCAAAAAAATCAGAGTATTTAAATATTCTTTCAAATGCCTCAATTATACTTGATTCTGCCTGTTCACCCTGCATGATGCCGGGGAAAAGTTTATAGTAAAACAAATAACCATAAGGATTATTATCAAGCTGGTTAATGAAATCTTCATAACCAGCGGCAGTTTCAGAGGATATGACAGCAATTTTTTGAGGAACTGGTGAAAGAGTCAAATCCTTATTCATGTTAAAAACACCTTCCTTCCGGAGTCGGGTGATGATCTCCTGTCTTTTCCGTTCAATATCACCCAGTGTATAAGTTGGATCGATATCAGTGATATTTAAGCTATAGCCATATACCTCATGGAATTCAACCTTGACGCTTATGAGTATCTTTATTCCCTGTTTAAGTTCATAACCGGTGGCTGATTCAAAATATGGTTTCAGCATACGGAAAGCAAAGGACCATATTGTAGCCCTTGCCCTGGCTTTTATTTTGTCTTTGGATTGATCTTTTTCAATAAGTTCGAGGTAACAATGACCCGCAGAATTAATCTTGATCTCACTGATCTCGGCAATTATCCAGATATTTTCAGGGAAATGTCCATGAATAATTGACTGTACCTCAAGGTTCAGTTCAGAGAGTTTTTTAATACTCCTGCTATCAGTGCTACTCATCTTTTAACGAATTTTATTGAATATATATGGGATTGAGTGGTCACTTTAAGAATATATATACCCGGGGTTATTTTATCAATAGATCTGATTGTGAATTCTGTAATATTTGTACCAGTTACTGATCCGGAAATGCCCATTTTCCGTCCCTCAAGGTCAAAAATATCATACTGAATGTAATTTCCCTCACTAACTGACAGGGATACTGAAATGGCCGAAACGGCAGGATTCGGGAAAATGGTCAATTCCCTTTTCTCCTTAGATATCGGATCTCCTGTAATGATATCATTGGCTACGGTCATGTTTGGTATGCCATATCCTATTAAATGATTGGGATAAGGAAATAAGGATGAGGATTGCTCCATTACTTTGATAATTTCGTAATTCGGAAGATCCCGGAATTTTTGCCAGAGGCATGCTGCCAGTCCTGAAATAACCGGGGCAGAGAAGGATGTCCCGGCCCCCGGCCCAACAGTTCCGTCAAATCTTTGCACAAAGGTACCGTATCCAACTGCAACCAGGTTTGGCTTTATTCTCCCATCATATGTCGGCCCCTGCGAACTGAAGGGAGCATAGATCCCTGCCTGGTCAACAGCCCCTACTGCCATGACACTATCCCCATCAGCCGGAGCGGTAATGTATAACCATGGCGTGTTACCGGAGTTTCCTGCACTTACTACAACGAGCAAACCTTTGGATGCTGCCATGTCGGCTCCCCTGGTGACAAGCGTGGAATTGCCGTCCATGTCTTCATAAGCATAGTTTTGCAGTGAATCATCAAATTTCGAATAACCAAGTGAGGAGTTTATGATATCAGCACCAGCACTATCGGCAAACTCCGCAGCTGCGATCCAGTTTGCTTCTTCGATCTTTTGTTCAGAAGATGGGTCTTCTGAACGTAAAAGTAAGAATGATGCAGCAGGTGCCGTTCCAACAAGTTCTCCAGGGATATTTCCCCCCATGATCGATAGCACACTCATCCCATGAGTATGTTCTCGAAAGACATCATTTCCGGGCTTAACAAAATCTCTTGTACCCAGTATCTGGTTATTCATACGGAGACTATCGAACGCTCTTAGTGAATCAACGTTATAAAATCCAGCATCCAGAATAGCAATTATTATATCCTTTCCGAGATAACCCCATGAATGTAATTTATCACCTTGATGGATCATAATCTGGGTAGCTGCAAGTCCATAATCCAGGCTTTCGGCAGCAAATTTGTCGATCAGGACTTTATGTTTTCCTCCTCCAGCAACTGAATCTCTTGAAAGATGTATCGCAGATCTAATAAATGGCAGCTGGCTGGTTGCACTGATTTGCCCGGAATCCAATGTTGAGATAACGGCAGAATTAAACCACCTGCTGGTATATAAAACCGTGAAATCCAATTTTTTAAGACTATCAATATAAGCGGGATTTACTGGAAGGTCTGATTCTGTAATTGGTATTGAATAGCGTAGCCTGCGTTCAAGGGCCCGCTCTGACAGATATTCAGAAGGATTACCAACTGTATATGGAGTTCCGTTCTTATCGGTAAAGGGAATCCAGAATTTGTGTAGCGTGTTCTGGGAAATGATAGGTGTTACACTTTGAAGTAAGATAAATATCAGGTATGTCTGTTTCATGTGAAGAATTACTAAGTCTGCAAGTCTGCAAGTTAATAGAAAATACTTAATTCTTCTCAGGGATAAAGTTTTCAAAGTCGG
>CAZEKO010000056.1:6087-9115 GCA_964512775.1 uncultured Bacteroides sp.
TGCAAGTTAATAGAAAATACTTAATTCTTCTCAGGGATAAAGTTTTCAAAGTCGGGTTCAGGGATCGTCCCAAGATTTTTTTCCAGTTCTTCGATGAATTTTTTAGATTTATCTTCTAATATGCTATCATTCAATGCCTTACCGTTCTCATAAAATAATTCATATTCAAGATCTCCGTTTTCATTAAAGAAGTCCCATTTCCCATCCATATTCCCGCCGGTATATTTACCATCAATAGCAAGGTGGTCAGGAGCTGTATAGACTTTATATGGGCCATCTGTTTTATCATTTAAATAAGAACAAGACAGTCTTAAGGAACCATCCTCGAAATACTGGAGCCATTTACCTTGTTTTATGTCTGATTCCCAATCTATAATTTCTGCAACAGACCCATTATCATAATATTTCATTGAAGGCCCGTTTTTTTGTCCGGCATGATAATTCTCGACTAAAGATAAAGTTTGAGAATAATAGGAGTAATAGTTCCAGGTACTGTCTTTAAGTGTTTCCACGTATTTACCTTCCGCGGCGCGTTCACCGTTCATATAAAATAATTTTGCATAGGCACTTTTACCATCATCAGAAAAATGCATAACGGCCTTCCTTTTGCCATTTTCAAAATAACGTTCAAAAGTTCCCCGGGGAGAATTATTGACAAAGAATCCTTTGTACATAATCGTTCCATCGGGATAAAATTTTTTCCACCAGCCTTGTTTTTTCCCTGACTGGTCAATCTGGTTCCATGTGGTATCGGGAAGTATGTTCTGGGCAGGAATATGCAAAGTAATTGTTAGAAGGACTATCGGTATCAGGAAGTTTTTCAGCATAGTTTTTTATTGCAAATATAACCTATAATAAAAAGAGGCGTTTCACATTGAACGCCTCTTTTTGATATTTTATTATCACAGATTTTACTTGACTTCTTCGAAATCAACATCTGTGACTTCCTGATCATTTTTAGAGTCTTTACCTTCGGAAGCCTGTTGATCAGTTGGCCCTGCCTGAGCACCGGATGTCTGGCTCGCTCTATAAAGTTCTTCAGATGCGGCCTGCCAGGCGGTGTTGAGTTCAGCAGTTGCTTTATCTAAAGCTTCGATATCCTGCTTTTTATGAGCTTCCCTGAGATTTTCAACAGCTTTTTTGATGGGTTCCTTTTTATCTGCAGGCAATTTATCTCCATATTCTTTCAATTGTCTATCCGTCTGGAAAATCAGGCTGTCTGCTGCATTTAATTTATCTATACGTTCTTTGGATTTCCGGTCGGCTTCTTCATTGGCTTTTGCTTCATTTTTCATCTTCTCGATCTCGCTATCAGAAAGGCCAGTGGATGCTTCAATCCGGATACTCTGTTGTCTCCCTGTACCTTTATCTTTAGCTGAGACATTAAGGATCCCGTTTGCATCTATATCAAAGGTGACCTCGATCTGGGGAATACCTCTCGGGGAAGGTGGTATACCATCGAGATGAAACCGCCCGAGTGTTTTATTATCGTTTGCCATTGAGCGTTCTCCCTGCAGTATATGGATCTCTACAGAAGGCTGGTTGTCGGCAGCCGTGGTAAACGTCTCTGTTTTCTTGGTTGGAATTGTAGTATTAGCTTCTATCAATCTTGTTGAAACTCCACCAAGAGTTTCGATACCGAGAGACAAAGGTGTGACATCAAGAAGAAGGATATCTTTAACCTCACCTGTAAGCACACCGCCTTGTATTGCAGCGCCAACGGCCACTACCTCATCCGGGTTTACACCTTTAGATGGGACTTTATTAAAGATCTTTTCAACTAATGCCTGAATGACAGGCATTCTGGTAGCTCCACCAACAAGAATGACTTCATCTATATCAGAAACCTGATAACCGGCATCTTTAAGAGCCTTCTTGCAAGGTTCTATTGTCCTCTGAGTAAGATGATCTGAAAGACTTTCGAACTTAGCCCTTGTGAGTGTTTTTACCAGATGTTTAGGTATACCATCTACTGGCATTATATACGGTAGATTGATCTCGGTCTGTGATGAGCTTGAAAGTTCAATTTTTGCTTTTTCCGCAGCTTCTTTAAGCCTCTGCAGAGCCATTGGATCTTTCCTGAGATCAATATTCTCATTCTTTTTAAAGTCTTCCGCCAGCCAGTTAATGATGGTTTCGTCATAATCATCGCCACCAAGGTGAGTATCACCATTGGTGGATTTTACTTCAAAAACTCCATCTCCAAGCTCCAGTATTGAAATATCGAAAGTTCCCCCGCCAAGGTCAAAAACAGCTATTTTTATGTCTTTGTGTTTTTTATCAAGGCCATAAGCCAGGGATGCCGCGGTAGGTTCATTAATAATCCTTTTTACAACAAGGCCGGCAATTTCACCTGCTTCCTTTGTAGCCTGTCTTTGAGAATCACTAAAATATGCCGGAACTGTAATAACAGCTTCAGTCACTTCATGACCCAGATAATCTTCTGCGGTTTTCTTCATTTTTTGAAGGATTATTGCAGAAATTTCCTGTGGTGTATATTTCCGGTCATCAATTTTTACACGTGCTGTATTATTTTCACCTTTAACAATTTCATAAGAAACACGGTTAACTTCTACCTGCACTTTGTCAAAGGTTTCACCCATAAGCCTTTTTATAGAAAACACAGTATTCCTGGCATTGGTAATAGCCTGCCTTTTAGCAGGATCACCTACTTTTCTTTCACCATTTTCAACAAATGCAACCATAGAAGGAGTAGTTCTTTTTCCTTCACTGTTGGGTATAACCACTGGTTCATTGCCTTCCATAACGGCGACACATGAGTTTGTAGTTCCCAGATCAATTCCAATAATTTTGCCCATAATATTTATTTAATAAAATGTTAATTCGATTTTTTTTAAATTGACAATGATTATGCCAGAATCTTAAAATGTCATGAAAACGTTAATCTGTCATCGAATTATCCTTCTAATCAACGTGCATTGATAGATGTGTGACAAAAAGTCAGTTATGGGTTTATCAAAAAGACAAACAATCCTTATCCCTATATGAAAGATAATTTTAAACTTTG